>NZ_JBQDEX010000040.1:0-20329 GCF_052084945.1 Oceanisphaera sp. | reverse complement strand
CCCGACATAAAGCCACTAAAATCTTGCATCACGCCCGCTAGCGCGCTGGGCATATAATGGCAAAAGCTGCCACTGGCTTCTGTGGGGTGCAAAAATTGCAAGTCAGGCACCGATAAGAGCACCTCATCTTGTACCATTTTTGAGAGCGCATCAGCAGCTCGACCAATGCCGATGTTCATCAGCTCAACCACTAATTCATGTTCGTCGCCAGACAGCAAGAATTTCATGGAGTCACTCCAAGAAAACGGGCTAAATCATCGGCATTGGTTGGCTTGCCCATAAAGGCCATACCCAACTCTTTAGCACGTTCCACTAATGGTTGTTGAATATTGGCAGTAACAAGTGCCATCCGCATATTGGGGTGACTTTCACGTAATTCAGCAGCCAGCACTAGTCCATCACGCCCTGGCATATTGAAATCAATCAGTGCGATATCAGCATCTTGATTGGCTAACACCTGCTGTGCCTCATCTGCTGAGGCGGCTTGCAAAATATCAAATTCTGCGGTGAGGCCTTTTATTTGACGCATTAAACTAAGACGAGCCACGCGGCTGTCGTCCACCAGTAATAAAGTGATAGCATTCGCCTGAGTCATTGTTTAAGTTCCAAATGAAGTTTAAGTGTTAAGTATAAAGACATTGTTAATTTTTAAAATGGTTTAGTAAAAACTTTGTTTAAAGTGAGCATAGTAACGAGTTATTGCTTAGCTGATGCCCATAATGAGTTTAGACTCGGTTAAAACTATCGTATTATCAAGCTCTCATTGCTATTATTTACTCACAAATGCCTTCATAGTTGAGCTTTCATTGTCTGAAAAACTTTCATCTCAGCACGAATATCGCGTGTCACGCAGACGGATAAGGGGTTGCACTGAATGCGACTTGCTGCTCGCACTGCCCCCATTAAAAGCCGGTGAAAAAGCCGAATGCCCGCGCTGCAAACACATCTTAGTACGGCGACAAACTAACCCTGCAGAGCGTAGTTTAGCCTTAACGATAGCAACCCTGATCACCTTGGCACTCTCGGTCGTCTTTCCATTTTTAAGCTTTAATATTAGCGGTATTGGCAATCGTATTGAGCTTACCGAGACCGCTTCAACCCTTATTAGTTTGCACCAGCCCTTGGTGGCATTGTCGGTATTATTGACGGTGATCATATTGCCCACAGTATACTTGCTGAGTCTGTTGTGGCTATGTATTGGCATTGTACGAGGCCAACATTTACCCTACAGCCAACTGATAGCTCGCACCTTAGGCTACGTAACGCCTTGGATGATGGCCGATGTGTTTGTGATTGGTACCTTGGTTAGCTTAATTAAAATTATTGGTATGGCTGATATTGAGTTGGGCTTGTCATTTTGGACCTTTTGTAGCTACGCCGTCTTGCTGTTACTCACAACCCAATCCGTAGATCGCGACTGGCTGTGGCTTGCTCTTAACTCAGAACCTAAAGCCCCTCGCAATGTGCAACTGGGGCGGTCTGCTTCACAGCAAGGCTTGGCGGGGTGTCATACCTGTGGTTTAGTAAATCGTTTATCTGAGGCACGCTGCCAAAACAGCCGTAAACATTCTTATCGCTGTTTACGCTGTAACGATCCCCTGCACCCTTTTCATAAAGTGAACAATCAAACCACGCTGGCATTGCTGGCCGGCGCTGTCATTATGTACTTTCCGGCCAATCTCTACCCTATAATGGTAACGACCTCATTGGGTGACAGTCAGGCTTCCACCATTTTTAAAGGGGTATTACTGTTTTTTAAAAGTGGTGACTGGCCCATTGCCATCATTATTTTAACTGCCAGTATTATTGTACCAGTAGGTAAAATGTTAGCTTTATTGTGGCTGTGCTATGTCGTCAAACAGCCGGCATCAACGTTAAGCCCGCTGACACGGGTACGCTTATATCGCATTACCGAGTTTATTGGCCGCTGGTCAATGGTAGATGTGTTTGTGGTGGCAATTTTAGTCGCCCTTATTCGCAATGGCTCAATTATGTCGGTTGAACCCGGCGCCGGTGCCTTATCATTTACTGTCGTTGTGGTATTAACTATGCTAGCGGCCATTATGTTTGATCCGCGCGCTATTTGGTCATCAGCAAATGCTACGGCATCAAGCTCCCCTTCTCTTACTGCCCCATTACCCAAGGAAGACTCCCATGTCTGAAGCCCAACACGCCACCCGCCGGACGCAACGCTCTTTATCTCCGGTGTGGATAGTTCCGCTGGTTGCCGTGCTCATTGGCGCTTGGATGATCTATGACAATATTAGTCGTCTAGGGCCCTCTGTGACCCTTATTATGGAAAATGCAGAGGGCATAGAAGCCGGCAAAACCCTTATTAAAACTCGCAATGTAGAAGTGGGTAAAGTTGAAAAAGTCAGCTTATCCGATGACAGAAGTCATGCCGAAATAGTCGCACGCATGAGCCCACAGGCGGCCAATATGCTTAACCAAGACACGCAATTCTGGGTGGTAAAACCACGTATTGGTCGTGAAGGTGTTAGCGGCTTAGGCACGGTATTGTCGGGGGCTTACATTCAGCTACAACCTGGTAATAGTGAGACAACTCAAGAACAATTTGACGTGCTTGAACAACCCCCCGTTGCGCCCGCAGACGCTCCTGGCCTGCGCATTACTTTAATCAGTGATGTGGGTAATGCCATTACCACAGGCGACCCTATTACTTATCAAGGCTATACGGTTGGTCGAGTAGAAAGCAGCGACTTTGACCCAGAACAACGTAAAATGCGCCACCGCCTCTACATTCAATCGCCCTTTGAAGTACTCGTCAGCACCACATCGCGCTTTTGGACGGTATCTGGATTAGATATTCGCCTCGACTCGGAAGGCTTTCGGGTTAATGTCGCATCATTGGAATCTTTAGTCGGTGGCGGCATTACCTTTGGTATCCCTAATAATGCCGGTCAGGGGAGCCAAGCGAAAGAAAACAGCAACTATGTGCTGTTTAGTGATGAAGCCAGTGCCAAAGAAGGCCGTTATAATGATTATTTAGAATATGTGTTGCTTGTAGACGACACAGTGCGCGGCTTAAGTGCCAATGCACCAGTTGAATATCGCGGGGTACGTATTGGCACTGTAATGAGTGTGCCATGGAACTTCAGTGCCCAGCAGCCTGACTCTTTAAGCCGTTTTGCTATTCCGGTATTGATCCGCATCGAACCACAGCGTTTTGACGAAGCTAACGACGAGGTTGATTTGGAACAATGGCAAACTCGGTTACACACTATGTTTGATCACGGCTTACGTGCTTCACTTAAAGCAGGTAACTTGCTTACCGGCGCTATGTTTGTGGATTTAAACTTTCATAAAGACACCGCTGTTCATCAAGACATGACCTTTGCCAATAAACCGGTGTTTCCCACCACATCAGGTAGCTTTGCCCAAATCGAGCAAAAGGTATCTAACCTACTTGATAAGTTAAACGGTCTAAAAATTGAGCCGGTATTAGATACCCTGAACAGCACGCTGGCCAGTACTGAACACACTATGCGTAAGGTCAATGACATTGCCGCCTCAGTTGACGCGCTAATGGCCGATCCGGCGACCGGACAATTACCAGCCAACGTTAACAACACCATGCGCCAACTGCGCGACACTCTACAAGGCTTTGCACCTGACTCGCAGGGCTATAACGAGCTCACTCAAACTCTCTCGCGTTTAGAAAAGCTCATGCGTGATATACAACCTGTGGTGCGTACCTTAAGCGACCAACCTAACGCGCTTATTTTTGATAAAAAATTAACCGAAGATCCACAACCAAGGGCTAAAAAATGATCACTCGTCTATGGTACCCAACTCAGCTGTTCAGCCAATCGACCTGTGCCTTATTAGCTGGCGTGGCGCTAGTTGGACTGAGCGGCTGTTCAAGTTCAGCGGTCACTCCCACCACCTATATGCTACCAAGCTCAGCGCCTACTCAGCATTATCAACAGCAGGTCGCCATTACTGTATCGCCAGTGCGCATTAGTGGTCACCTAGACACTGACGGCATTGTGATGCAGCTAAATGACATTGAGGTATATCAAGCACGCCAGCACCTATGGGCCGAAGGTATTAACCAGCAATTACAGCAGCAGCTACAACAACGCCTAGCCCTCAACTTGCCGCAATCGCAAGTCGTTAGCAAAGGCCAACCCTTGCAGGCTGAGTTGCCAGTACGGGATGTGCGCGTACAAGTGACTCGATTTCAAGGCCTAACAGTAGGCGATGCGCTATTAACCGGCCAGTGGCAATTATTAAATGGCAGCGGCCAGTTATTAAACCAGCAAACTTTTAATATCATCACGCCATTGGATAAAGACGGCTATCCCGCCCTAGTACGCGCTCTAGGGCAAGGCTGGGAACAGCTTGCTGATGATATCGCTTTACACATAGCGCAAGAATAATAGCGCTGCTGATCACTTTTTGAAAAAGTGAACTCCTTACATACTGCCAGCACATACGCTGGCAGTGTTGTTATACCAATCACACTAAACATTAGCTCTATTCGATACAGTATAAAGAGGAAAGTGCTCCATACCATATCGGCACTCACGCCATTCATGGCTCGAATGTCATGTATTGAAACCAGAGGAGGCGAGTCTGTCTCGCCGTGATGAATCATATTAACCTAACGAACATCCAGTGAATGTTCGCAGTAGGCTAATACGATGAATGTCATTAACCCGTAGCGTGTCGGTGGAGTGGCCCCTTTGTTCGGCATTGACTGAAAACAAAACTGACCACTTACTTAGTGCGATTGGTATTAGTCCCATTCGTCATCATCATCTTCTTCAAGGATCTCGGGTTCTAAAACAATGGGAGCCAGTACTGAGACAGCGGCTAATAGTTGCCGACGGTTTTGCCAGTTACCAACAAAGCCAAAGCGATAGCGTTCGGCATCTAATTTAAAACGCGCTTCTACTGTCGCATCCAAAGTATCTTGTACTCGCGTTAACTCTGCTTCGTTTAATAGTAAATCTAAGCTAAACGCAATAATAGCACCATCATGGCCGGGTAATTTTTCATTATTCACCGCACACACGCGCGCTCTAGGAATAGCAATGGCCTCATCACTTAGCCCATTCACTAAATAGATAAACTGCTCATCAAAGGCTAAATTAATCAAGCGTTGCCGATTCCAACTCACAGGCAACAGGCTCATCACTAACACAGCCCCGCCAAATAGCACCCCAATCCAATGGATCAGCCCAAAACCATTTTGCCCATCCCATACTGTCCACGTAACAACGCCTAAGCTGGCCAATAACGCCAGTCCATGAGTCATATAAAAACGAAAAGCCGGTGGGCTTAATACAAAATCTAGCGGCTGTGTCAGCAGCGCTGTTAACGACATGCGTTGCAGTGTCATGAGAGTTCCAATCAACCAAAAGTGCCTCAGATTAACAAATTAACAGCACTTTATAAATAAGAGTGCTAAGGCGATGCTAACATGCAAACATAGCCTATTAAGAAGGTATACTTTCAATAACAGGGTCAGCAAGGAGTGCCAGTTAATGAAGCAATGGATGAGCCTATTAGGCTTAATAATATGGTTTGGCTTAATGCCTAACATAGTGGCGGCACAGGCCGTGGGTGGCTATGCTGCTGGCTGCCAATTTGAAGCTCAAGCCCTGCCCCAGCAAGGGCCCGGGTTTTACGTGCTTCGCGCCAGCCGTGAGCGCTTTTATGGCCAAGCTTCACTCATTGAGTATTTGCAACACTTAGGCAACCAGCTTGATCAGGCACAATTTCCGTCCATGTTGGTTGCCGATATCGCAAAACAGCGCGGCGGACCTTTTGCGTATGGGCACCGTAGCCACCAATCGGGCCTAGATGCCGATATTTGGCTGCGTACCCCACCGCACACTATTGATCGCCACCAACTAGAAACCCTGTCAGCAATAGATATGGTGGATCACGCCCGCTATACACTGAGCCCGCACTTTAAAGATCAGCAGCGTTTGTTGATTGCCTTAGCCGCGCAAAACCCTAAAGTGAGTCGAATTTTTGTTCACCCATTAATTAAACAAGCCATGTGCAAGGCTTATGGTGACGCTCCTTGGCTCAGTCGTTTACGCCCTTGGTTTGGTCACTCTAAGCATTTTCATGTCAGGCTACACTGCCCTAAAGACGATATTGATTGTGAACCTCAAGCCCCAGTGGCACTGGGTACCGGGTGTGGTAGCGAGCTGGCCAGTTGGATTAACGACAAAGGCGGTACTCTTAGTAGCACCGGCAAACGCAAGCCCTATCGCCCCACTTTGCCTAAGCAATGCCAAGCTTGGGTTAAGCAATAACTCGGTACTTATTGGCTGATAAATAAGGAGCCCTCTATGTCATCATCTCCTCAGTATGTGATCGCCCTCGATCAAGGCACCACCTCATCGCGGACCATTATTTTTGATGAGCAAGCGCAAATATACGGCAGTGCCCAACGTGAGTTTACCCAGATTTACCCCAAGCCTGGCTGGGTAGAACACGACGCCATGGAGATTTGGGCCAGCCAAAGGGCCACCTTAAGCGAAGTGTTAGCAAAAACAGGCCTCTCGCCTACTGATATCGCGGCTATCGGCATTACCAATCAACGAGAAACCACCGTCATTTGGAATAAGCACACGGGTCGCCCTATTTATAACGCCATTGTTTGGCAATGTCGGCGCACGGCTGATATTTGCGATCAGCTAACAGCCGATGGGCTAAGTGACTACGTACAAGAGCAAACCGGCTTAGTCATTGATGCTTATTTTTCGGCAACCAAAATAAAATGGCTATTAGATAATGTAGAGGGCGCGCGCGAACAAGCCGAACGGGGTGATTTATTATTTGGCACCATAGACACTTGGCTAATGTGGAAGCTAACCGAGGGGCGGGTACATGCCACTGATTACACCAATGCCTCTCGTACTATGTTGTTTAATATCAACACCCTAACATGGGACACAACACTGCTAGCTGCACTCAATATCCCCCGCTCAATGTTGCCAGAGGTTAAAGCCTCAGGTGATTTATACGGCCATGCCTATTTAGGCGGCAGCGTGGTTGAAAGTGCAGAACCTAACACTAATGAAATGAGTCGTAGTGGAGGGAAAGTGGCCATTGCTGGGGTGGCCGGCGATCAACAAGCCGCCCTGTTTGGCCAATTATGCGTGCATAAAGGCATGGCAAAAAACACCTATGGTACCGGCTGTTTTTTATTAATGAATACCGGTAAGCAAAAAGTACGCTCTCAGTTTGGCCTACTCACCACTTTGGCTATTGGTGCACAGGGCGAAGTAAACTACGCCCTCGAGGGCTCGGTATTTATGGGCGGTGCCATTATTCAATGGTTGCGAGATGAACTGGGCTTAATACGCTCTGCAGAAGATACCGAGTATTTTGCCAGCAAAGTCAGCCACACTAACGGCGTATATCTAGTGCCGGCCTTTGTTGGCTTAGGTGCGCCTTACTGGGATCCTTATGCTCGGGGTACCCTAATGGGCTTAAGTCGAGGAGCCAATCGCAATCACATTATTCGCGCCGCTTTAGAAGCCATAGCCTATCAAAGTCACGATGTGTTACACGCCATGCAACAAGATGCGAAGATGACGCTGTCGACATTAAAGGTAGACGGCGGTGCTGTGGCCAACGATATATTAATGCAGTTTCAAGCAGACATCAGTGATATAAAAGTGCTCCGCCCCAAACGACTCGAAACCACGGCATTAGGAGCCGCTTTTTTAGCCGGTTTAGCAGTGGGAGTCTGGCAAGATACTGAACAACTTGCACAAACATTAACGCAAGACAAACCATTTACGCCTACCATGTGCCCGTCACAACGCGATATGCTCTATAAAGGCTGGAAAAAAGCCGTGACCCGTTCTCAACACTGGGAGGACATGTCTGAAAACGAGACGCCCTAAGCCGTCAGTTAAAAACAAACACCGTTTTTAACTGACGGGTGTAATGGCTCATCGCTAATACTCATAACAGTAAAATTTAGCCTATTTAAGCTGAAGAGCAGAGGACATATTATGCCCACAGACGTGACGGATGTAGATGTATTGGTAATTGGTGGCGGCGTTAATGGCGTGGGCATCGCCATGGATGCGGCGGGCCGTGGGCTTAAGGTAGCACTATGTGAAATGCACGACTTAGCCTCAGCCACTTCCTCTAATAGCAGCAAGCTTATTCATGGCGGGCTGCGCTATTTAGAACATTATGAATTTGCTTTGGTCAAAAAAGCTCTTGCTGAACGTGAAGTATTATTAGCCAGTGCGCCGCACATTATGTGGCCACTGCGCTTTCGCCTGCCTCATCAACCCAAACTTCGTCCTGCTTGGATGCTGCGCCTGGGCTTATACTTATACGATCATCTCGCTAAGCGCAGCCAATTGCCCTCGTCACACAGCCTACGTTTTGGCGTCAACAGTCCATTAAAAGACAGCTTTACCAAAGGGTTTGAGTATTCTGATGGCTGGGTCGATGACGCCCGTTTAGTGGTATTGTGTGCCATGGCGGCACAACAGCACGGAGCCGAGATTAAACCTAGAACCACCTGCGTAAGCGCGCAACGAATAGCAGATGCATGGCGCCTTATACTGGAAAATACCGATACTCACGCCCAGCAGCATTATCGGGCTAAGGTGCTAGTGAATGCCGCGGGCCCTTGGGCAAGCTCTGTGTTTGATAAGGTGATTGAACAAGCCGCCCCACAGCAACTGAGGCTAGTGAAAGGCAGCCATATAGTGGTGCCACAATTACACGATCAGCCTCAGGCTTATATTTTGCAACACACAGATAATCGCATTGTATTTGTCATTCCCTACGAACAGCACTTTTCACTGATTGGCACCACAGATGTTGATTATCAGGGGGATCCGGCTCAAGTGGCCATTAGTGCGGCTGAAATAGACTATTTGTGTCAGGTTGCCAATGATCACTTTACCCAACAAGTTAGTGCTAAAGACGTGGTGTGGAGTTATGCCGGAGTACGTCCCCTGATTGCAGCTGAGCAAGCAGCAGGCCAACAAGCCCAAACCGCGTCACGAGATTACCGCTTTACTTTAGAGGCTCAAGCCGGCGCGCCTTTATTGTCGGTATTTGGCGGTAAACTCACCACCTATCGCTTACTGGCTGAGGCTGCTGTGAATACCATTAGCCCGTATTTTGCCCACACTAGCGCGCCTTGGACTAAGCACGCGACCCTACCCGGCGGCGACTTTAGCTCACAACCGGCATTAATGGCCCAGTTGCGCCAGCAACACCCTTGGTTAGATCTGGCTATCTTACAGCGTTGGGTACGCAGCTATGGCCGCTTATGTCAGCAGTTTTTGCCGAACACCCAAGACTCAAACCACGCGCAATCTGGCCTAGAAGTACTAGGGGAACATTTTGGTGGCGGCTTATATCAAGCAGAAGTAGATTATTTAATGCGCCAAGAATGGGCCTATAACGCCGAGGATATTTTGTGGCGGCGTACTAAACTTGGCCTGCGCTTAAATACTGACCAGGTCGCTCGCCTGCAACACTATATGCAGGCGCAGCTAAACTCAGCAGTTTAACTGCTCACTTTGTAATACCAACGTAATACCAACTTAGTGGTATTTGGGCTCCTTAAAAAAGAGCACGTCATTTTACGTCGTGCCTAAATCAACTACCCCTAAGCATTATCGTCTCTATATGAGTCTTTTTTTCACCTCAACTGACGCTTAACGACAGTTTTTTATCTACATTACGCTCTCCGCTCTATGCACTGCACCCCTAGTAGTGTCTGGATTTGCGCTTATTTCACTGTATTACGGCAGGGGATTATTAAGCTCTGCTTTTAGAAAATACAGGGCAGATCACACCCCTAAAACACACTTGGCCTTTTTTATCATTGATGCTGCCATGAGTTTGACATTATGCCACCTCATCACTAAACATAGGGTGTGAATTGAATGGAGCTCAGCACAGTGTGTATGGTCAATCACAACTTAAGGAACTAAGTATTGTGATTTTTCAATCTGCTATACAGCTTATTTTTACGATAAAAACCAAAACATTTATGTGAGGGATTTTTCATGAAAGCATTCAAAAAAGTATCACTAGCAGTATGTGCAAGCACCTTATTACTTCCCGCTTTGGCTCAAGCTCAAACCACTCAGGGTTTTGGCCCGCAAGCCGGCGACCGTGAGTTTTCCATTAGTGGTGCAGGTACCAGCGATAAAGAATTCGATAACGGTGCCATGGGGCTATCTGGTGAAATGGGCTGGTATTTAACCGACCAAGCCGTGGCCGGTGTTCGTCAAGGTGTCGCTTGGGGTTCAGTTGATAATGGCAGTGACGACTGGGCAGGTACCACCAAGGGTTATATTGACTATCAGTTTGGTCAAAATCAGTTTCGCCCTTTTGTCGGTGCCAACTTAGGTGTCAAATACTATAACCATGCAAAAAATACCGGTACCGCAGGCCTAGAGTTAGGTGCTAAGTACTACGTGTTGCCTTCAACCTTCGTACAAGCCCGTGCAGAATATAGCTTCTTGTTTGATAGCGGAAGCAGTGCTAAAGACAACTCATCTAACGGTAGCTGGGACTACACAGTAGGTATGGGTTATAACTTCTAATAGTAACTACACCTTACTAGTATAGAAAGCTGCAATAAGCACAGCAAACGGCCAGCCCTTGGGTTGGCCGTTTGCTGTTCAGTTACTTGCGGGGTTCAGTTTGGTGCTCACAGCCCTAACGCTATTAAATAATACGCATAAGCTACTTAACGACATAGCCACTGCTGCAATAACTGGGTGTATCCAGCCCCACACTGCTAAGGGGATCACCAGCGCATTATATGCCAATGCCCAAAATAGATTTTGATACATTAACGTGCGTGCCCTATGCGCAATCTGCAGTGTAGCGGGCACTCGGATCATGCTGTTAGGTAAATAAACCGCCGCCGCCATGTCAGTTGCAGATGACGCTTGCCCCACTGCTATGCCTAATCGTGCCCCTGCCAATGCAAGGCCATCATTTAGCCCATCACCTACAAACGCCACTCGCGATTTCTTTTCTAGCACCTCAATAAACCGATGCTTTTGCTCAGGCGAGCGCTCAAACAAGACATTATTTTTATCTATGCCTACCCGCTGTGCTAGCTCATAACACGCCTGTTGAGTGTCACCACTTAATAGATACACAGCTCGCCCTTGCTGGCGCAACACTTGAATGGTGTCTGCGGCCCCCTCTGCTACGGTTTCTTGAAAGTAAATACTGCCTTGATACTGCCCCTTGCTTGCCAAGTGCAACTGCATGCCTGTTTGCGCCATGCTGGGTAGCACAATACCTTGCTCAGCTAACCAGCTAGCGCGCCCGGCTAAGGCCACGCCTTGTTGACTGTGCCAACGGGTGCCTTTACCGGCAATGCTTTCTCGAATACCAGGCAAATCTGAGACAAACTTATCCCTCAGCATAGCTTTTAATCCTTTTGCCGTGGGGTGCACAGCGTCATGCAGTATATGGGTTGCTAACTGCAACAACTGTTCTTCGCTCACACCCGCTATTGGCTGCACACTTTGTACACTGGGTGCTGGCGTAGTGAGGGTGCCGGTTTTATCAAATACCACCACGTTAATATTGGCCGCCAACTCTAATGCCGCAGGATCACGCAACACTATGCCTTGTTGCAACATGCCACTATGCCCCATGGTAATAACCAACGGGATAGCTAAACTCAAAGCACAAGGGCAACTGACAATAAGTACCGCCACCCCACGGGCAATGGCATCAGACGTTGGCATGCCTTGCCATAACGCAAGCAGTATCGCCAACACAGCAGCGATGATGATAATGGGGATCAGGGTACGTGCAATACGATCCGTTAGCTGCTGCAAGGCCGTTTTTCGACTTAACACTCCACTTATAGAGTGTGATAAACGGTCAATGCGCCGCTCTCCTACCGATGCGGTTACAATCAACTCTATTTCACCTTCTAACACTGTGCAGCCGGCTAACAACTCATCGCCAACGACGATAGTTTGTGGCGCATGCTCCCCAGTTAGCAGTGATAAGTCGGCCTGCCCGCTGCCGGCTTTGACTACGCCGTCTAACGCCAACTCTTGCCCAGTATATAGCACTATAATTTGCCCAGGCTTTACGCCATCGGCGACTTGTTCAACAAACTCGCCAGCATCATCTTTTACCATTACTGTAGTGGGCATTGCCTGAAAATACCGGTGTACTACCTCAGAGGCACGCCTGCGTACGCTGCTATCTAATAATCGCGCAATTAACTGAAAGGTAATTAACATAACGGCGGCATCAAAATACACATGATGTGACCCGGCGTTGAGTTGCCAGAGTGAAATGCCACAAGCGGCTATTACCGCTAAGGTAATTAAACTATCAAGCCCGGGCGTGGCCGCCAGTAAAGTCCGCCAACCCACCCGATAAAAATGGCTACCTGAATACAAAATAACAGGAATAGCAAAAAGGCCACTGGCAACCGCCAGTGGCCATTGATATTCGGGCTCTACCGCGCCAAAAGGGGCAAGATACAGCAAAATAGCGGGCATCATACTCCACATGCCAAACACCACAGCTACGGCTAAGCGCAGTTGTAACTGCAAGCGCATTTTGTGCGCGTGCTGAGCACTGCGTTCAGGAGTGATAGAGGTGTGTAATTCATAACCTAAGCGTGCCACAGCAGCTTTTAATAAGGTTAGATCGGGTTTATCTTGTTGCCAATGGATCATGGCGATATCGGCGGAAAAGTTCACCGCCGCATCGCTGACATTGGGTTGTTTTTTTAATACCGCCTCTATGGCAATAGCACAGCTGCCACACCGCATGCCTTGCACCATAAAAATGGCGCTGTTATCAGGCGTACCCGCTTCCTCCTCGGTACGCTCATCAATGGCATCTAGCGATGTGGCGCTGGATTGCATATTATGGCGCTCCAAATTCTGCAGTTAACTCCTCAGCCGTCCAAGGTCCGCGTTGACCATACTTGTCTTCATGGGCATCAACCACATCAAGATCAACGGCACTGGCATCATTGCCCCACTCACTTCTTACATGAGTAAGTACCGCTGCAATCTCTGCATTAGACAAGTTACCGCCAAAGGGAGGCATCACGCCGGCATAGGTTCCGCCGTGCACTTCAATGGGGCCCTGTAAGCCATCATGCACAATAGATACAGCAATGTTGGGATCGGCTAATAACCACTCACTGTCGGCCAAGGGCGGAAAAGCGCCCGCAATTCCCTGTCCGGTCGCTTGGTGACAAGCACTACACTGCGCATTATAAATAGCGCCACCGTCAATGGCATTGTCACCGCCTTCGGTACTGGCTACCACTTGCTCAGGCACGCTGCGGCTGTCGCCGCCCAACATGGGTTTGCCTATTTGCCAAATATAATAGCCAACCCCCCATATTAAGAGCAGTACAATCCAAGCAATAACCAGCTTAGGTACTCCGCGAGATCCTTCTTCTGGCTCTGGAGCTTCGCGTCGTTGCGCTCGATGTTCATTTTGACTCATCATTTACTCCTTATCTGTGTCAGAGGTGGACTCTGCTTTGGGTAGCGTAGGTGCAGGATAGGTATGATCCAGTGCCAATAAATACGCCACTAAGGCTTTGGCTTCATCGGTGGCCACCACTTGCCCAGACTCAGGCCCATAAGGTGGAGGAATATTCACTACCCTGTCGTTAGCACCGGCTTTATCTACCTGTTTAAACAAGAAGCGATAAGGCGGCATTATGCTGCCTTTCATCACAGCCTGTGGATTATATAAGTGAATTAAATGCCAATCTTCACTGGGCTGACGGGCACCTATATTGAACAAGTCAGGCCCGGTACGCATAGTGCCTAATAAATGCGGCCTGTCATTGGCATAGTCGCCAGGCACCCCAGGGCGCCCCCACCCTCGGTCTCTGTCACCGGGGGCAAAGCTTGGGTCTCTGGGCTGTTGGCTATGGCAATAAACACAGCCATTAGCAATATACGATTGACGACCAATACGTTCTTGCTCGGTATAAGGTTTAAGGCCTTCAGGCACCGCCTCGGTCGACATTTGTATATAAGGCAATACCACCAGCGTTAATGTGGCAAGCAGCAAAATAAATGCAGCACCTACCATAATGGCGAGAGCACGTTTCATTATGAAACCTCCTTGGCACTAACACGGAATAACGTCGGCTCATTTTTAGCTGTGCCGCTGCGCTTCAACATGGCAACAAAGTGCACCGCAAATACAATATGACCCAAGGTCATTAGACTGCCGCCTAAGGTACGACCCTGTAGATAGGGAATCGTCATTTGTACAATTTCAAGAAACGGTGTTTTCGCATCAAGCAAGGCAAGCCCTTGCAACCAACCTGCGGTGGTGAGTGATACAAAATAAATTAAAATACCACTGGCCACTAACCAAAAGTGTAGGCTGATCATCCGACGCCATGGCCATTCCCAGTCGGTTAAGCGCGGCATAATAAAGTACACAGCCCCAAATAAAATAAAGCTTAAAAAGGCATACATACCTAAGTGGGCATGAGCCACTGTGTAATGGGTAAAGTGAGTGATCACGTTAATGCTACGCAAGGCTTCCATTGAGCCTTGTAGCGACGAGGCGGTATACATCAAGGCCCCAATCCAAACAAAGCGCAGCGTGGGTGAGTCTTTCAACATTGAAAAATGCCCCCACATGGTACCGTGGTGGTTAATGGCCACCGTAATCACCGGCACCGACATCATGACACTGTGCACAATAGAAAGCGTGACCAACCAGGTTGGAATGGGTCCACCAATAATATGGTGAATACCCACTTGGCTATAAAACAAAGCCAACGACCAAAAACCAATTAATGACAATTTATAAGAAATAATGGGTCGCCCTAAAATTTTAGGGATCAAGTAATACGCCGTACCAATACCAATGGGCGTGACCCACAAGCCCAGCACATTATGAGCAAACCACCAGTTTACGGTGGCCCCCGTTGCACCGGGGAATAAGTAAGGGGCATTGGCAATAAAAAACAAGAAAGGAAACCAAACTAACGCAGCTAAAAAATACCAGCTAGACACATATAAATGCGGCTCGGTCCGTTTCGCACAGGTAATCAGCAAAGGTATGGCACATAAGGCGCCCGCCACCACAAACAATAAATCGATTTGCCAAGGAAACTCCAACCACTCTTGGCCATCAGACAGCCCAAGGTTAATGGCGCCTAACCCCAACAGCATGCCAATATTCCAGATAACCGCCCCCGTAATGGCATATTTAGTGCCATATAACGGGGTTTTAAATAATCGAGGAATTAAAAATAATATCACCCCAATACCGGCCATCGAGGCCCAGCCATAGGTGACTGCATTAAGATGCATGGGCCGAATACGGCCAAAGGTCCACCAAGCACTGTCAGCTAAAAACTCCGGATAGTGCATTTTAATGGAGGAAAACAGCCCATACATAGAACCAATTAATAACCAAATTACCGCTGAAGTTAGCCAGGTTAATACCGCAGGCTTAGAGGAATGGTCGGCAAGCCAGCGCGCATTGACGGCTTCATCATCAATTTTTTTATCCACCACATACGGGGGCGCCCCCTCAAGGGCGGGATCTTCGCTGTGCCCTTCTTCACCGGGCGAGAAAATAGTACGAGCCGCAGCTTGGCTTTGGCTGAATTGATTGGTTGCAATTGACCAAATCAATAGCAGTAAGCCCACAGTTGACAGCAAAAACGTAATAATAAGCAAAAGTGCTATAGTAGGCGTCATAATGAATCCTATTGTTCATGTGGGATACATATTTTTGAGTATGGTTGCTAACCCCATAAAATCAAGCAAGTTTCTTGGCAAGGGTATCAACGACTTAGGGCTAACCTTGCAATACCCATTGCCAGTCAGCTCCCTTTAATATCCAGCCCTTGCCTAATAAATACTGACAGCCTTAGCCAATTTAACTGGACAGACCAGCCAACAAAAAAGGAAATAAATGAAAAAAAGAATCTTAATGTCATGGAGCAGTGGCAAAGACAGTGCTTGGGCATTACAGCAGTTATTGGCCAATCCAGATTATGAAGTGGTGGGCTTATTTACCACCATCAGTGAAGAGTTTGACAGAGTCGCCATGCACGGGGTGCGCACCACTCTGTTGCGCCAACAAGCCGCCGCCATCGGCTTACCATTAACCATTATTAGCTTGCCGAACCCTTGCACCAATGACATATACCATCAGCGCATGGCATGCTTTATTCAGCAGGCTAAGACGCAAGGGGTTACTGCCATGGCGTTTGGTGATTTGTTATTAGAAGATGTGCGCGAATATCGATAAAAACAGCTAAAAAGTGCCAATATAGCGGCCATCTTCCCTATTTGGGGCACAGACACTCATCAACTTCCTAAACAGATGTTTGCTGCGGGATTACGCACCATTATCACCTGTTTAGATCCTAGCAAAGTGCCCATGGCTTGGGCCGGAAAAGAGCTTACTCCCGAGCTGTTAGCCAACCTGCCAAGCGAAGTCGATCCCTGTGGAGAAAACGGCGAGTTTCATACCTTTGTTTTTGATTGCCCCTTATTTAAGCAGCCCATAGATATTAAAATAGGCGACAATGTCAGTCGCAACGGCCTTATTTTTACTGATCTACTACCAACCTAATACCACTAGGAATGAAGCTTAGCGTGGCCTTGTTTGTCATGATAAGCTTCATTCCTATCTTTTATCATGGTGTAACCGATGGCACATAGCTCCACATTAAAAAATAACCACAAAACAGGATTAGTGGCGCTGGCATGTTTAGTGTTGGGTGGCGCACTTTTAGGTTTATCGACTAACTTAGCGAAGTTAGCCGGTGAGTTGCAATTATCACCCTTAGCTTTTTTGAGCTGGTCTATTGGTGGTGCTGCGATTATATTGCTGATGTTGTCTGGCATACGCGGTAAATGGCCGCCTATTACTCGCCGTACGGTAGAGTATTATGCCGTATCGGCATTGGTAGGGGTGGCAGGTTCAAACTTGATCTTTTTTTCGGCTGTGCCCCACGTAGGCGCAGGCTTTGTGGCGCTCATTATCTCTTTGCCGCCCTTATTAACGTATGGTGGAGCGCTATTACTGGGCATTGAAAATTTTAACCCCGCTAGAGCTTTGGGCATTGTTGCCGCACTTATAGGGGCAGGCGTATTAGCGGCCAATAAACTGGCCGCCCCCAATGCGAATATTTTATGGATTTTATTAGCGTTATTAGGACCAGTATTATTAGCTATTGGCAATTTATATCGCACCTTACGCTGGCCAGTGGGAGTGGCAGCTGATGTGTTAGCGCCAGGTATGCTGGTAGGGGCAACGGTGATGTTATTCAGTGCCAGCCTGTTACCCGGTTTTTCATTAACTGTACCCACACAAACCATACCATTATTATTAATTACCGTTCAGGCTTTAGTATTTGCTGGCCAGTTTTTATTGTTATTTATCCTGCAAAAGCATGGTGGCCCTGTCATGCTCAGTTTACTGGGGGCGGTGGGTGCCGTGGTGGGGGTACCGGTTGCTGTCTACTTACAAGGCGAAGCGCCGCCACAGGGGTTATTGATTGGCGCTTTATTTATTGGTGCCGGCGTCGCTCTTGTTACCTTCGGCAAAGCAAAAAAATAGCACTAGTGCAGCGTTTTTTAGGCGCGCGTTGCATTAGAATATTCTTTGCCATCGCCTGATATTTGTAGCTGATCTTCTTTTAGGCGCCAGTCAAAACTGTGCTCAGTTTCTCCATCAGCCTCTAATAGCGTCAAACTCACGCGTGTGCCACACAAGGTAGCCGCGGTGACTTTAATCGGTATTTTATTCAGCCACACTCGCCCACCCAGTCGTTGAAACTTCTGTGTTAACGCCATTTTAAAGCGATGAGTTGTTCCTAGTTGCCATTCCCATACCCCAGCCACATTAGCAGGCACCACCCACTTAAAAATGTCTGAGCCTGCGGCAAAACACTGATCATCGGGCTGCCATTCCCCCATATCAAAAGAATGAGAGATAATACGTGTGCCCGGTTTAAGCTCGGTAAGCAACTTAGGCCTTAGCAATAAATTAATGCTTTGTAGTAAATACATAGTAACCACTGTGGCATCACGCATATTGACATCAAAAAAGTCGTCATCAATAAACTCAACCAAATGATCCATGCCCATAGCAGTGGCAAATTCTTGTCCTTCTGCTAATCGTTGGGGATCCATATCCACCCCCACGGCACGGGCTTCTCGCCCCATGGCGGCCCCCACCACAATACGCCCATCACCTGAGCCTAAATCGTAGAGCACGTCTTGTGCGCTAACATCAGCTAAATCAAGCATACTTTCTACTATCACCTCATCGGTGGGTACAAAGGGCACATTTAGATCTGAGTTAAACTCAACGCCTTCGCCAATAATAAACTCGTTATACAAGCTCAACTCCTGCAATCAAGGGGAATACCAGCGTCCTAGCTGATGTAGGCTTATATTAACACGCCTACGTCAGCTTAGTTGCTAAGCGCTATTTTTTGCACAAAAAAACACCCTCATACCAAGCATGAGGGTGTTTAATAGGCATCATAGCGTGCCGTTATTACACTTTAAATTGAGTTACTAACGCACGTAAATGTTCGGCACGCTGTTGTAACATCTGAATTGCTTCTAGCTGTTGCTCAGCATTATGGTGAATACTAGCCGCACTATCCGATATTAAATGTGCTGATTGGTTAATATGCTCAGCCACCGCACCTTGCTCTTCTGTTGCCGCCGCTACTTGATGGTTACCAGAGCTAATAGCCTCAAATTTTTGCTTGATGTTTTGGAGTGCCGTAGCTGACTGCGCTGTATTTGTCGCCACCTGTTGACTACTTTCTGTTCCTTGATGAATCGCTTTGGTTGACGCTTCGGCTGTTTGTTGTAACTGCGTAATTTGCTCACGTATTTCTAACGTTGACTCTTGAGTACGCTGCGCCAAGTTACGCACTTCATCTGCCACCACCGCAAAGCCTCGGCCCTGCTCACCAGCGCGCGCGGCTTCAATGGCCGCATTCAGTGCCAACAGGTTGGTTTGTTCAGAAATACCGCTAATGACTTCTACCACAGAGTTAATGTCACCTGCTTGTTCTGCAAAGTTGATAATGGTTTTTTCTATGTCCGTCATCACCACATTGAGCTCTTGCATGGTTTGTGCCGTTAACGCCATATTGTCATTGGTTGAATGGGTATCTTGCACCGCGCTTTCAGTATCTTCTGCTGTCCGGTGCGCAATACCTGATACTTCGGTAACGGTTTGACCCATTTCAGTAATCGCAGTGGCCACCTGATCGGTTTGTCCGCGTTGTACGTCGGTTGAGGTAAAGGTGTCATTGGCTAATTGAGCAAGTTGCTCAATACCACTCTTCATGGCGGTTTCTGTTTCTTTAATTTCAGCGACTAATTCACGAATTTTACCAATAATGGCATTAAAGCCTTTGGCTAAATGACCCAGTTCGTTGTCATGGCTGTCATCTAAACGTGTAGTTAAATCCCCGCCATTGCCCGACATGCTCAGTAAATCGTCACCCACTTTGCGAATAGACTTACTGAGTGAGTTAGCAAATAACACTGTTAGCGCAATAAAACCGGCCGTTAATGCCACACTTACCCAAACAGACGATGAAATTACCGAGTTAATCGCCCCGCTAATTTCAGCAGAAGGGAGTACTGCCACTAATTTTAAGCCAGTGTCACGCACATCTTGTACCGCAAGATACACATCCTCGCCTTCTAGCTCAGTTCTTTCAAACGAAAAACCCGATTGCTGCTGATTTAATAGCTGATTAACCGGCGCATATTTTTCAATACTGTCTACATTTTGACGTGTCAATGAGAGCTCAGGATGAACCGCCACCATGCCATGCTGGTCAACCAAAAACATAAAGCCGTTTTCACCCAGCTTATAATTTGCAATTAAGTCCACCACAGCAGACACATCATACCCAAGGCCTGCCGCACCCACGCGTTTACCATTTATTTCGACTAGAGTATTCACAAACAGCGTCAACTTACCGCTACGCTCATCGGGCTCAATGGATAGCGCTTGCTTAGCTGAGCTATTAATAAAGTTGTAATACCAATTATCAAGATCATCTGTGGGCGATATAGTTTTAAACGCACCGGCATCGGTATAGTAAGTGTTGGACAAACCTGACACCCAAAACAAGGTGGAGGCGCCGGTATTGTCACGTTGGTTTTTAAAGTAGCTTAATACCTGATTATGCTGGCTACTGGCCGTCTCTCCTTTGTTCATCCAGTCATGAAGCATGCTATTTTTTGACATATCATCAGACAAAGTAATAGCCGGCATCAACTCCGCTCTTACTTGCTCGGCTGTCAAACCC
>NZ_JBQDEX010000039.1:0-20675 GCF_052084945.1 Oceanisphaera sp. | reverse complement strand
CAGAAGGGCGCTTAGGCGCCCTTTTTTTGTTTAAGGGGCAAGACTTTTTGCCACGGAATACACGGAAGAACACGGAAAGTAGTGATTAGATCTGAAAGGTATACCAAAACACATTAAAGCCGCCTAATATCGCGCTGTACGACTATCAAGATAGCCGTGGCGGCATAGATCAGTTAGTTTTTCAGATGGATATCAAGCGGCCTCAGCGTGATTAAAAGGAGAGGTATCGCACAAAGCGTTATTTTGTTAGTGATAAATAACAGAATAAGATTGAATTGTTGCTAGTTTGTAAATATTGTATAGGTATTCAAGCCATCCGGGAGAGAGCACAAGAGAATGTCGTAAGATACTCGTATTGTGCCGCCGAAGGAGCAACGACCCCGTAAACTCTCAGGCAAAAGGACCGGTGGCTGTAGGCATATCCGAAGAGTAGTCTGTGCACTTTAGACTCGCCGAAGGAGCAAGCCGCTTTACACAGGTGTAAGGTTGGTGAATCTCTCAGGCACCCAGACGGATGGGGCGGTCAGGCAAATATTGTTGCGCTGTTATTACATGCAACCGCCTGCAAAAATAAGAGTGCTTTGCTATGTCTAAAATGCAAACAATTGCTGTATTAGGTGCTGGTATTACCGGTGTGACCACTGCTGCTAAATTAGCTGAGCAGGGATTTGACGTGACTGTGATTGATCGCCAACGTTATGCCGCCATGGAAACCAGTTTTGCCAATGGGGGACAGCTGTCTGCCTCTAACGCTGAAGTATGGAATACTTGGGCGACGGTACTAAAAGGCATTAAATGGATGCTGCAAGCTGATGCGCCACTGCTGGTTAACCCCAAGCCCAGCTGGCATAAGCTAAGCTGGATGCTCGAGTTTATGAGCAACATTCCTCATTACGAACGTAATACCATTGAAACCACTCGTCTTGCTATTGCTGCCCGTCAACACTTGATTGACTTAGGGCAGAAGTGGGGGGTGCAGTTTGATTATTCTGAATGCGGTATTATGCATATCTATTCAGATCAGAAAGAGCTTGAACATGCGCGTAACGTTACTAAGTTACTAGCAAAAGGGGGCTTAGAGCGTTCTGAGTTGACAGCGGATGATATCAAGCAAAAAGAGCCGACTTTGCACGGTAATTATATTGGTGGCTTTTGGACGCCGAGTGATAGTACCGGTGATATTCATAGCTTTACCTTTGGTTTAGCTGAAGCGATTCGTAAGGCTGGCGTTAAGTTTATGATGGAAACTGAGTTGACCGATGTCAGTATTGAAGGCTCAGGCGTGCGGGTGACAGACGATAAAGCACAATCTCACTATTTTGATGGTGTGGTGGTGTGTGCTGGTGTAGGTAGCCGTGCCTTGGCGAAAAAACTAGGGGACAGGGTCAATATCTATCCCGTTAAAGGCTACTCTATTACAGTGAACTTACGTGATGAATTAAGCCGCAACAGTGCGCCACAGGTGTCTTTGTTGGATGAAGAAGTGAAGATTGTGACCAGTCGTTTAGGGCCGGATCGTTTTCGTATTGCGGGTACGGCTGAATATAATGGTGATAACCGTAATATTCGTCAAGACCGTATCGATCCGCTGATCAAATGGTGTAATCGGCATTTTCCTGACGTGTCTACCGAGAGCGTGGTGCCCTGGGCTGGCCTAAGACCCATGATGCCCGATATGTTGCCTAAAGTGGGGCGTGGTCGCCATCCCCAAGTGTTTTACAACACAGGTCATGGTCACTTAGGCTGGACGTTAAGTGGGATTACTGCCGATACGGTGGCCGGTGTGGTGGCTGCAGAACGTGATAAACAAGGTGGCCACGCCAGTATCGTTACCAGCTAACAGACGGTATTAACGTCACCAACTCGCTAAAAACATGCCCATTAGTCACACTGATGGGCATGTTTGTTTATTGCACTAAGACACTATGAGATATACAGCTAATACCAATCTAAGTAAGTATATGGTCAGTTTGTATTAAGTAAAAAACTAAGGACTATTTTTGCCACGGAATCCACGGAATCCACGGAATCCACGGAAAAAGGCAAGAGCGAAAAGTGATAACGAATCAAAGACGGCTAATGGTAAGGGCTCCCCTACTAATAGTTGGGTGTTTGGCTCTTACCCTGTAAAGTCTTTTTCAGATCTTATCTCTATTTTTCCGTGTTCTTCCGTGGGTTCCGTGGCGAAAAATTTTGATCAGTTAGTTTTACAGATTGGTATAACCCGCTGCAATTGAGCTGATATTGCTATTTAGATTGGTATTAAAGATTTTCATAGCGATTCATATCTAACAGACCTGCTTCTAGCGGTGTGGTTTCTTTCATATAACTGTGCATGTCGTGAAAGTAAAACCAGAAGTCAGGATGTGTTCGTCTAATACCGTATTGTTCAGCGATAGCGTGTAGTCCTTCAGGATCTCTTAAGCTGGTTAGGGCACTGATAAAATCGGCCAGCTCGGCTTGTTTTACGTTAAAGATAAAGTTGGGGTAGCTGCTGATCACACCGGGTAAAATGCTCAAGGTGTCGTTATCTGGCCGCAGGCGCAAATCTTCCCCCGTCATAAAGGCGACGTTGCTGTGATCACGATTATGCAGCAGGCTAAAGACTTGGCGATCAGCCTTATGTTCGCCTTCAATACGCAATAAGGTGACTTCTGGTAGCCATTTAATAACGGGTAATAAGCGCGCGCTAAAGCCTGTGAGCCGCCTTAGCTGATCGTCAATGCGAGCTTGTTGACTTTCTAGTGGCTCATTATTGCTCGGGTTACAGTCAATTTGTTGACAGCGGTTAAGCAAGTCCGGTGGTCCTGCCACTGCACTTAGCTTATCTAATACCTGTTGGCTAAAATCGACTAATGGACGCTGAGCGTCAGTTGTTATACGGCTGGGGGTCGACTCATCAACATCAGCATAACTGGTAAATAATTTAATGCGCCCACTGTTATCGTACCACTGATGTAGTAAGGGATTACGTTGCTCAGGGGGTAAGAAGCGTAATAAATTAGCTTCGGCACCGTTACGAATAAGATCAAAGTACAGCCGAGTTTGTGCTTGATGAGAGACGCTGCCATACACATCAAAATTAGCGACAAGTGAGTAATAAGAGCGCTCTAGTAATGGATAATCCATCACCCACATGGTGGTGGGGGTATCGCCTTGCCAGCCCTTAACTACACTGGCACTGTCGTGGTGGCGAAACACTGTGAGCAAGGCTTGGTCATTATACTGGTCACCATTCCATAAGTGGCTAAGGCTGGGACCTTGTGGGTATTGCTTGGCATAAGTTAGGTTTCGCTGATGCAAATAACTATTGCGATCTGCTTTGTAAGAGGCCCAGTCAGCGCCTAGGCTAAGTAAGTTAGTGTCTATACCGGGCAAGCCTAGCCAAGGTCTAACCTGAGTTTGGTGACTGGCATCGGTAACAAAAATATCATGCTCTGGCGCTTGGAAGGCGACCCAGAATTGATCTCGAATGACATCAGTCGCTATTTGACCACGACACACAGGGCCTCGAATAAAAGAGCGCACAAAATATTCAGCGTTATCGAGTAAAAATTGATAGCGTGCAGCTACCGGAATGGCGTTGTAAGTAAAAAATGGATTAGTGGCATAGTCTTTGTTATAGCGCGGCATTTTTTTAATGCGCCAGTCGGTGCTAAAAAACAACGAATTAAGACGCTGCATTTTTTTATTGCTTAAGGGATAAGTAATATGGGTTTTATGAATGCGGCTTTCTAGTTGTGGTCGCAAACGATAATAAACAGGGCCGTGAGGATGATCTGTTGGGCGCGTAGTTGCAATAATATCTATGGGTTCGCCAGGGGGCGTATAAGAGCGTACTAATTCAAAGAAAATGTCCTGCTCACTGTCATCTTGATCACTAAAATACAGTTGCGCCAAAAACCAATGCTCATATAAATAGCGTGCTACCAGCTGATAGCGATGACTTCTTCGGTTTAGCCAATCTTCCCATTGTTTAACCATGGCTGTTTGTGCCAGTGATAAGGTGACCACCTGCTCTGGGACTGGGGCTCCTTGTGTCATCCAGCGGCTTACGGTTAAGTATTCTTCATCGGTTAATCCTGTTACCGCAAACGGCATCCCTACTTGTGGGTGCTTGTTAGCAAACTGGTCAAATTCACTTGGCTGGCTGCATTGGTTAGTGCGGTTAATTGAGGTATCTAACTCTTGTGGTAGGCGTTGATTATTGCCCCAGTTTGATTGTTTCCCTAGTGCTAGGCTGCGCAACATAACAGCTGCTTGGTTATTTTTACTGTCTAGCACACTAAAAAAGTTGCGTTCACGCCAAGCAGGTTCGCTATGGGCATCAATATATAAGCGAGAAGGTGGCGCATCTTTAGCTCGGGCACCATTGTAAACAACGTCTTTGCTGGCACCGCGCAGTACACCTTCGTTACTGGAAAGTTTAAGCTGACAGGGAGCGTCGTAACAGGCATGACAGGCAACACATTTTTTTTCAAAAATAGGCTTAATATCTTTCTGATAATCAACGGGTGGGTTGATTGAGCTCGCCGCTGCCATATCGCTATGCAGGCCGGCTTGTGCGGTAGCGAAAGAAAAGGCGGTGCTAAAAGCGAGCACTAGCAGTAGCCAAGATCGAGAAGTCATTAATAAGCCTTATAGTCGTGTTGGGTGTTAGTATGTATGAGACTACTATATATGAGACATACGTATTTTAGATAGAAAGAAAGGATAGCATGATGTACAAAGTAATGGGATTGTTGCTGGTACTTTCAGCATTGCAACCACTCTCGACTGCGGCCAATACTATTCACCATACCAAGCCGTCAGTTGAATTAAATGTAAACTCGGGGTTAGAGCCGGTGTGTTTTTATGCGGATCAGCGTTATTCAAAAGGCTCAGTGATTGAGATGGGTAAGCAGTTGTTTATTTGTGAACGAGAGAAGTCGTTTGAACAAAATGGTCGCTTAAGTTGGTTACCTTTCCCCATTGCATCTTCTGATAATCCTAGGCATAACTAAACAGTGCCTTAAGTTAGTCATGCGCTATGTTGGGTATTAAGGATAATAAAAGGAGCGAATTATGGATTTAATACGCATTATTATTGCGATATTGTTGCCGCCATTGGGGGTGTTTTTACAAGTCGGATTCGGTAAGCACTTTTGGATTAATATTATACTGACCTTACTTGGCTACATTCCTGGCATAGTACATGCCGTATGGGTTATCGCTAAAAAATAAATATAGGGTATGCTGTTTAACGGAGCAAGGTAACGCAGCGCTTAGCTTGGCTATTCGCTGCGTAGCAAACCGTCTTTAGGCGTGTTGTTTGACTTGTACCGTATCAATATCTAATTCCACTTCGCCTTTGGGGTAGCAGCAACAAGGCAGTACTTCGCCTTGGCCGACAAAAGCTAGGGGGGGAGTGAAATAACGAACTTCCCCTGAAATGAGCGTGGTACGGCAAGAGCCACAGTAGCCACCACGACATTGGTACTCTACATCGTGGCCGGTGCGCTCAAGACCATCGAGCAGGGTTTCCCCGGCTTTTAGTTCAAAGCTTACCGCTTGGGTGCACACTTTGCTCACAGCTCAAAGTCACCTAAGTCGTCTTGATCCATTTGTGAATCAATTTGGCCAATCAGGTAGGAGCTAATTTCCACTTCTTGTGGCGCAACCTGTACATTATCTGACGATAACCAAGCGTTGATCCACGGAATAGGGTTTTGTTTTGCACTGTCAAAAGCGGGAGTTAAACCAACCGCTTGCATGCGCAAGTTTGTAATGTACTCCACATATTGGCATAAAATATCTTTGTTTAAGCCAATCATAGAGCCATCTTTAAACAGATACTCAGCCCATTCTTTTTCTTGAATAGCGGCGTCACGGAAGATGTCAAAGCATTGCTGCTCACATTCTTTGGCAATTTGCGCCATTTCAGGATCATCTTCACCGGCGCGCAAAATATTAATCATGTGCTGGGTGCCGGTTAAGTGCAAGGCTTCGTCACGGGCAATGAGTTTAATAATTTTGGCGTTGCCTTCCATCAGCTCACGTTCGGCAAAGGCAAACGAGCAGGCAAAGCTGACATAAAAGCGAATGGCTTCTAATACGTTGACACTCATTAAGCATAAATAGAGCTTTTTCTTTAGCTCGTAGCGGCTAATCTCTAGCGGCTTGCCTTTATGCTCAAGCGGGCCTTCACCGTGCAAGTGATAAAGGCTGGTGTAGCGGATCAGCTCGTCATAGTAGTGGGCAATATCACCAGCACGCTTAAGAATTTCTTCATTGGCCACAATGTCGTCAAACACCACGCCGGGATCATGCACAATATTACGAATAATATGCGTATAAGAGCGCGAGTGAATGGTTTCAGAAAATGCCCAGGTTTCTACCCAGGTTTCTAGTTCAGGAATAGACACCAACGGCAGTAACGCCACGTTAGGGCTGCGCCCCTGAATTGAATCTAGCAGGGTTTGATATTTTAAATTACTGATAAAAATATGCTTTTCGTGATCCGGCAGCGCTTGATAATCAATGCGGTCTTGGGATACATCCACTTCTTCTGGACGCCAGAAAAAAGACAGCTGTTTTTCAATCAGCTTTTCAAATACATCGTATTTTTGTTGATCATAGCGTGCCACGTTCACGTGATTCCCCAAAAACATGGGCTCTTGCATATGATCGTTTTGAATTTGACTAAAAGTTGTATAAGACATAGTGCAATCTCACTTCACATGGCGAGAGAAGCTCTCGCCATCAATATTAAATTTTGCAGGCGCCACCGGCACAATCATCTTCTTGCATGTCGTTTTGGGCGTCAGCTGCACCATCGCGAGTATTGTGGTAATACAGCGTTTTAAGGCCAAATTTGTAGGCCGTGAGCAAGTCTTTTAATAGCTGCTTCATGGGTACTCGGCCTGCGTCAAATCGGCTTGGGTCGTAACTGGTGTTTGCAGAAATGGCTTGGTCAACAAATTTTTGCATCACACCCACTAAGTGCAAATAGCCATCGTTAGAAGGCATTTGCCATAACAGTTCATATTGATCTTTAAGCTCAACATAATCCGGCACCACTTGTTTTAAGATACCGTCTTTAGAGGCTTTCACCGACACTAATCCCCGTGGTGGCTCAATACCATTGGTAGCGTTAGAGATTTGGCTCGAGGTTTCTGATGGCATTAGTGCCGTTAGAGTACTGTTACGTAGCCCTTGGGTTTTAATTTGCTCACGCAAGCTTTCCCAGTCTAGGTGTAGCGGCTCTTGGCAGATAACATCTAGGTCTTTCTTATAGGTATCTATCGGCAAAATGCCTTGGGCATAAGTTGTTTCGCCAAAAGAAGGGCAGGGGCCAAACTCTTCAGCAAGCTGTGTAGAGGCTTTCAATAAGTAATATTGAATGGCTTCAAAGGTTTTATGGGTTAAGCCCAGTGCGCTGCCATCGGAGTACTTCACACCATGCTTCGCTAAGTAATAGGCGTAGTTAATGACGCCTATACCTAAGGTGCGCCGATTCATTGAGCCATTTTGTGCGGCTAATAATGGATAGTCTTGATAATCAAGCAAGGCATCAAGGGCGCGCACCGCTAAGTCTGCTAGACCTTCGAGTTCACTTAAGTCGTTAATAGCACCTAGATTAAAGGCTGAGAGCGTACAGAGCGCAATCTCTCCCTCGGCGTCATTCACATCCGTCAATGGCTTAGTTGGTAAGGCAATTTCTAAGCACAAGTTACTTTGGCGAATGGGAGCCACGCTTGAGTCAAACGGGCTGTGAGTATTACAGTGATCCACATGTTGAATATAGATACGGCCCGTACCCGCACGCTCTTGCATCATTAATGAAAACAGCTCTAACGCTTTAATGGTGCGTTTGCGAATGCTGGGGTCTTGCTCATATTGTAAGTAAAGTGCTTCAAATTTAGCCTGATCTTCAAAGAAGGCATCATAAAGCCCAGGCACATCTGAGGGCGAGAACAAGGTAATATCGCCGCCTTTAATGAGACGCTGATACATTAAGCGGTTAATTTGCACGCCATAGTCCATGTGGCGCACACGGTTTTCTTCTACCCCGCGGTTATTTTTTAATACCAGCAAAGACTCAACTTCTAAATGCCACATAGGGTAGAACAAGGTGGCCGCTCCACCGCGTACCCCGCCTTGCGAGCAGCACTTGACCGCGGTTTGAAAGTGTTTATAAAACGGAATACAGCCAGTATGAAAGGCTTCACCACTGCGAATAGGGCTACCCAGCGCACGAATACGGCCCGCATTAATACCAATACCTGCACGCTGTGAAACATAACGTACAATGGCGCTTGAGGTGGCATTAATAGAGTCTAGGCTGTCACCGCACTCGATAAGTACGCAAGAGCTAAATTGACGGGTAGGAGTACGTACGCCGGCCATAATGGGCGTTGGTAGTGATACTTTAAACAGAGAAATAGCATCATAAAAGCGCGTAATATAGCTAATACGTGTGTCTGCAGGGTACTTAGAGAATAAGCAAGCTGCCACTAACATATACAAAAACTGTGGGCTTTCGTAAATATCGCCATTAATGCGGTTTTGTACTAAATACTTACCTTCTAGCTGCTTAACGGCGGCATAAGAGAAGTTAAGGTCGCGGTCATGATCAATATAGTCATTTAGAATATTGAGTTCATCGCGGCTGTAATCGGCCAAAATATGTTGGTCATACTTGCCAAGCTCCGTAAGGCGCGCTACATGATCGTAGAGGTGCGGAGGAGTAAAACGGCCATAGGCTTTTTTACGTAAATGAAATACTGCTAAGCGTGCTGACAAGTATTGGTAATCTGGGGTCTCTTCTGAGATCAGATCCGCGGCGGCTTTAATAATGGTTTCATGGATATCTTCGGTGCGAATACCTTCATAAAATTGGATATGCGAACGTAGCTCAACTTGAGACACAGACACATTATCTAACCCTTCTGCTGCCCAATCGAGTACGCGATGGATTTTATCAAGATCAAGGTGTTCTTTAACACCAGAGCGCTTGGTGACCAGCAGATTTTTATTCATGAAACAGCCCTTTTAGTCGTAAATGTTATTGTGCTATAGGAGGCGCACGTGCTAATGCGATTTACCATATAGTGTGTTGAGTTAGTAAACATAACACAATATATAGTTATTGCCGTCGTTATGCGTGCACAATATAGAACCTAGAGGAAAATATCTCAAGGGGGGGAGACACTGCAATGATGCCCTGATGAAGTAAAAGATTTGCGCTTGCTAGCGGCGACGCCTTTCAGCGTCTGGCGTTGGCGATTGATTGCTGTTTTTCTGCGCAGTAAGAAAGATTTAAAAAATATTTGGCTTGCAAAAATGTTGAATTAACGATCTTGTTGGATCTTTCAGCGCTTGGCTGTAAGCGTGTCTTTTTACGCCTCACATTACGGCAAAACGACTATGGGTGTGTTCTGATCCAAGCAACCTTTAGGTGCCATGCAAATCATGCTGCATGGCCTGAGCTTGCTCGCCGTGACGAACGGTATCGGCCTAACGAACATCCAGTGAATGTTCGCAGTAGGCTGATATGGTGAGTATCATTAGCCCCGCAGCGTGTCGGTGAAGAAGATCCCTTTGTTCGGCCGTTATGCAGGCCGAACTGACTAAGTCACGCCTCTCATTTTTATTTATAGTACAAGCAAAAGATGTGATGAAGTGACAGGACCTGAGCTGTGAGCACTATTTGAGATAACTGCGTGTTAGGTTAATGTGGTGGGGTGGGGTTTAACTGCATACACCATGTAATTAACGTCGGCATCAGGGCTTAGCTTAAATTGACCACTTAAAGGTTGATACACAGTGCCGCTAATGTCTTTAACTACTAACCCAGCCGCTTCTATATGCTGGCATAGCTCAGCAGGAGTGATAAATTTTTTATGATCATGCGTGCCTTTTGGCACCATATTAAACACATATTCAGCACCAATAATCATCATTAACCAAGCTTTAGGGTTGCGATTAATGGTAGAAAACACCAAAGTAGCGCCCGGTTTGGCTAACTCGGCACAGGCTTGTACCACAGAGGCTGGATTAGGCACATGCTCGAGCATTTCCATGCAGGTCACTACCTCAAACTGCGCGGGTTGTTCAGCCGCTAATTGTTCAGCAGTGCCTTGGCGATAATTAATACTCACCCCCGCTTCTAATGCATGCAAGCGAGCCACTGTCAGGGGTTCTTGTCCCATATCTAGCCCGGTGACGTCTGCGCCGTCTCGCGCCATACTTTCACTTAAAATTCCCCCACCGCAGCCAATATCTATGGTTTTTTTACCAAATAAGCCGCCGGCTTTATCGCTGATCCAGCCCAAGCGCACGGGGTTAAGTGTATGCAGGGGCTTAAAGTCGCCGTTTAAGTCCCACCAGCGTGAGGCCATGGCGGCAAATTTTTCGATTTCCTGTGGGTCTACGTTCATGAACTGCGCCTTTATGACAAGTTAAATGACAAGAGAGAGCGACTATTATAGCCAAGCAGGCTTTCACTACCAGCATCAGTGCTCTTTGCGTGTATTTGTATGCTAGAATGGTGCGTTTTTTATTGCGATATCAACAATAAACTGGGGACAAGACTAGCTATGACCGATCTGGCCCGAGAAATCATGCCGATAAACATCGAAGATGAGCTGAAAAGTTCCTACTTAGATTACGCGATGAGCGTAATAGTAGGGCGCGCACTACCCGATGTACGAGATGGTTTGAAGCCAGTGCACCGCCGCGTGCTGTTTGCCATGAACGAGTTGGGCAACGACTGGAACAAGCCTTATAAGAAATCGGCCCGTGTGGTGGGTGACGTAATAGGTAAATATCACCCCCACGGTGATAGTGCCGTGTATGACACCATTGTACGTATGGCGCAGGAGTTTTCGATGCGTTATACCTTGGTTGATGGCCAAGGTAACTTTGGTTCTGTCGACGGTGACTCAGCCGCCGCCATGCGTTATACCGAAATTCGTATGGATAAAATATCCCACGAATTATTGGCCGATCTAGATAAAGAAACCGTTGACTGGGTGCCCAACTACGACGGCACTGAAATGATACCAGCGGTAATGCCCACTAAAGTGCCTAACCTATTGGTGAATGGCTCGTCAGGCATTGCAGTGGGGATGGCGACTAATATACCGCCTCATAACCTCAACGAAGTCATTGACGGTTGCTTGGCGATTATTGACGATGAAGAGGTCAGTATCGATCAGTTGATTGAGCTGATCCCAGGCCCCGACTTCCCTACGGGCGGTATTATCAACGGGAAATCTGGCATTGTTGATGCCTACCGCACTGGGCGTGGCAAAATTTATGTGCGTGCATTAGCAGAAGTCCAAGTAGACGAAAAAACCGGTCGCGAAACCATCATAGTGTCTGAGTTGCCGTATCAGGTAAACAAAGCACGCTTAATTGAAAAAATTGCTGAGCTGGTTAAAGAAAAACGCATTGAAGGGATCACGGCACTGCGTGATGAGTCTGATAAAGACGGCATGCGCATCGTAATTGAAGTGCGCCGGGGGGAAGTGGGTGAGGTTATTTTGAATAACCTGTATTCACAAACTCAGATGCAGAATGTGTTCGGCATTAATATGGTGGCATTGGATAACAATCAGCCACGCATTTTTAATTTAAAAGACATGTTGAAGTGCTTTATTCAGCATCGCCGTGAAGTAGTAACACGCCGCACTATTTTTGAACTGCGCAAAGCCCGTGATCGTGCCCATATTTTGGAAGGCTTGGCCATTGCCTTGGCTAACATCGACCCGATTATTGAGTTGATCCGTGCGTCATCAACCGCAGCCGAAGCCAAAGTGGGCTTAATAAGCCAAGGTTGGCAGCTGGGCAATGTGGCCAGTATGCTAGAGCAGGCAGGTGATGATGCCGCACGCCCTGAATGGTTAGAGCCCGAGTTTGGTATTCGTGACGGTCTATATCACTTAACCGAACAGCAAGCCCAAGCCATTCTTGATTTGCGCCTGCACCGCTTAACCGGTCTTGAGCACGAAAAGATTTTGGAAGAGTATAAAGGCCTGCTTACTTTAATTGCCGAGTTGCTTTATATTCTTAATAGCCCAGAGCGCTTGATGGAAGTGATCACTGAAGAATTAGAGTTAATTAAAACGCAGTATGGCGATGCTCGTCGTACCGACATCACCAACTCTAGCTCTGAGATCAATATTGAAGACTTGATTAACCGTGAAGACGTAGTGGTTACGCTCTCTCATGAAGGGTATGTGAAGTATCAGCCGGTAACAGACTATGAAGCGCAACGTCGTGGTGGCCGTGGTAAATCGGCCACCAAGATGAAAGAAGAAGATTTTGTAGAGCGCTTATTAGTGGCCAATACACACGACACTATTTTGTGCTTCTCTACTGCAGGTAAAGTGTACTGGCTTAAGGTGTATCAATTACCCGAAGCCAGCCGTGCTGCCCGCGGTCGACCCATTGTTAACTTGTTGCCATTAGATGCAGATGAGCGCATTACCGCTATTTTGCCGGTGCAAGAATACTGTGACGATAAGTATGTATTTTTTGCCACCGCCGATGGTACGGTGAAAAAGACCAGCTTATCTGCTTTTGCTCGCCCATTAGCCTCGGGTATTCGTGCCATTAACTTACGCGAAGGCGATGAGTTAATCGGGGTGGATATTACCGATGGCAGCAATGAGATCATGTTGTTCTCGGATGCGGGTAAAGTGGTGCGCTTTGCGGAGGGCAGTGGTCATGTTGATGCTGAAGCCAGTGACGCAGAAGCCATGGTTGACGTGGTGGACGGTGAAGAGGCTGAGGTTGTAGAAGCTGGCGAAAGTAAACCGTTTAAAGGGGTGCGCCCTATGGGTCGTACCGCCGCAGGGGTACGTGGTATTCGCTTAGGGGCTAATGACAAAGTGGTATCATTAATTGTACCGCGAGGTGAAGGTCCTATCTTAACTGTGACTGAAAATGGTTATGGTAAGCGCACTAGCTTAGCTGAGTACCCAACCCGTAGCCGTGGCACCATGGGCGTGGTGTCCATTAAAGTGGGCGAGCGTAACGGGGCGGTAGTAGGGGCCACGCAAGTGGATGATGGCCACGAAATTATGCTGATTACTAATGGCGGCATTTTAGTACGTACTCGCGTATTAGAAGTAAGCCTCATTGGCCGTAATACCGCAGGGGTTCGTTTAATTCGTACTGGAGAAGATGAGCTGGTTGTTGGGTTACAACGTATTGAAGAGCCTGATGAAGACGTATTATTAGATAGCGAGCATTTATTGGATAGTGAAGGTCGTGAGCTTGATAATCAAGCCCCAGACACTCCCGATGATCTGGGCGATGAGGGTGAAGAACCCTCACCAGAAGCGCCAGATCAAGAACAATAAATTGTTAACATAATAAGGGGCCTTGGTGGCCCCTTTCGTTTATCTAGTAGGTAACAGACAAAACTGCTTTAACTTAACCGCATTGCGGTGTAAAACCATGCTATTAAGTCGATATGAGTGATAAAAAAAGGCTTGTAGCGTCCATATTGAGGTTACGTTAAATGTGGTGTGTTGATTTATTATTTAGCAAATAGGGTAGCGCAAGGAAATGGAAAACACGGTTTATAACTTCAGTGCAGGGCCGGCTATGCTGCCGGTTGAAGTCATGCAGCAAGCACAGGCTGAATTTTGTAACTTTAATAACTTAGGTGTGTCTGTGATGGAGTTGAGTCATCGCAGTCAAGACTTTATTAGCGTTGCCACTCAAGCAGAGCAAGACTTGCGCGACTTAATGCAGATCCCAGACAACTATAAAGTGTTGTTTTTACAAGGTGGCGGTCGTGGGCAGTTTGCGGCATTAGCCCTTAACCTGATGGGTAAAAATGCTAAGGCTGATTACATTGTGACCGGGCAATGGTCTAAATCTGCCATTGCTGAAGCAGAGAAAGTGGGTCAAGTACGAGTACTCGACGGCTTTGTGAAAGCAGAGCATGATCAAGGACCACGCGCCTTGGCCACCGAATGGGATTTAGACCCCACTGCGGCCTTTGTACATTACTGCATTAATGAAACCGTAGACGGCATCGAGTATCCCTTTATACCTGAAACGGGTGATGTGCCATTGGTGGCAGACATGTCTTCCACTATTTTATCGCGCCCTGTGGATGTGACGAAATTTGGACTGATTTATGCCGGTGCTCAAAAAAACATTGGCCCGTCTGGCTTAGCTGTAGTGATCGTGCGTGAAGACCTATTAGATCAAGCCTTCCCAAATACCCCAGCCATTATGGACTATGCCGCGTTAGCCAAAGCCGATTCTATGCTGAACACGCCACCCACTTATGCGTGGTACTTAGCCGGCTTGGTGTTTAAGTGGTTAAAGCGCCAGGGGGGCGTAACAGCGATGGGCGAGCGCAATAAGGCCAAAGCCGACTTGCTGTATAACTATGTTGATGCCAGTGACTTTTATAGCAACTCGGTACATCCCCAAGCCCGCTCTTGGATGAATATTCCATTTCAGTTAAAAGACGACAGCCTAAACGAGGCGTTTTTAACTCAAGCTAAGGCGGCTGGGTTAGTAGCACTAAAAGGCCATCGCCTTGTTGGCGGCATGCGTGCCAGTGTTTACAACGCCATGCCGATTGAGGGGGTACAAGCGCTAGTGGATTTTATGGATAAATTCGCCAAACAACAGGCTTAATACACAGCTTTAAGCCGTAAGCTGTTAATTAAAAAAACTATTTTTGCCACGGAATACACGGAAACCACGGAAAATGAAGATGATATAGAGCGAAAAGTGCTTAAGATTTTTTAGATTTGCGCTCTATCTTTTTGTGGGGTTGGCGTTTCGTTGCGAGATAGCTTTAAGGTCTGGGGCAGGTGTCCTTTTCACACTTACCACTTTACCCCTGACCTTGTTTCAAAATATTTAAAGGAGCTGTTGTGAGTATTGATTATTTAGCCCTAGCCAATACAGGAGTAGAGACGCTGCACCCTTATCAACCAGGTAAACCGGTGGAGGAGTTAGAGCGAGAGTTGGGTATTAGCCACAGTGTTAAACTGGCATCGAATGAAAATCCCATGGGATTAAGCCCCAAAGCTAAGGCTGCCATTGAACGTGCCTTACCTGAGCTGGCGCGCTATCCCGATGCCAACGGCTTTGCCTTAAAGACAGCTCTGGCCAGTAAGTTGGGAGTAGACACTCAGCAACTGATATTGGGTAATGGCTCAAATGAGCTGATTGATTTAGTGTTTCACACCTTTGTGGGCGCCAAGCAGCAGGTGGTATTTTCACAATACACCTTTATAGTGTATGCCATGGCAACCCAAGCCCATGGTGCACAGGCGGTGGTGGTGCCGGCAAAAGACTTAGGTCATGACCTAGATGCCATGGCGGCTGCTATTACTGAGCAGACCAAGCTGGTGTGTATTACTAACCCGAATAACCCCACCGGCACTTTTTTAAGTAAAGCTGCGTTGGCGGCGTTTTTAACCAAGGTGCCCAGTCATGTGTTGGTGATTTTAGATGAAGCCTACACCGAGTATGTGTCTGAGGAAGAACGTCACCCCTCTATTGAGTGGTTGGCACAATACCCTAACTTGATTGTATCGCGTACTTTTTCAAAAGCTTATGGTTTGGCCGGCTTGCGAGTGGGCTATATGGTGGCGGATCCGGAGTTGATTGGGGTCTTAAATCGAGTGCGTGAGCCCTTTAATTGCAATAGCCTAGCTTTGGCCGCTGCCGAAGCTGCGCTAGGGGATGAGGCCTATTTATCAGAAGCGGTGGCGCTCAATCGACGCGAAATGGCACGTTATGAGGCTTTCTTTGAGAGTCAGAACTTGCGCTATGTGCCCTCGCGCGGCAACTTTATTACCCTCGACTTGCAAGGTGATGCCATGCCTGTGTATGAGGCGTTATTGCGTGAAGGTGTGATAGTACGCCCGATAGCCGGATATGGGTTGCCTCACTGCTTGCGTATTAGTATTGGCCTTGAGCATGAGAACCAACGCTGTCTTGAAGCGCTCACCAAGGTGCTTGCTTAAGCGGTGTGATTAAGGCGCCTTGCCTAGGCGTCTTAGCCTTGCTACCGTTGCTAGCGTGTTTGCCTGCTATGCTCACGCCTGATCTGTGACGATTAATAAGCAGCTGTTACGTTGATATTGCCCTGTTTTGTTTAGCCTTACTCTAGGAATGTTATGGAAAGCCTTACTCTGTCTCCTATTGCCCATGTTGCGGGCACGGTAAATTTACCCGGCTCTAAGTCGCTCTCTAACCGTGCTTTGTTGTTGGCCGCACAGGCTCAGGGAGTGACGCGCCTAACCAATCTGTTAGATAGTGATGATATTCGCTATATGTTGGATGCGTTAAAAACCCTGGGCGTGCAATATGAATTATCTGACGATAAAACCGAATGTGTGGTTCACGGCCTAGGACGTGCTTTTAGTGCCAGCGAGCCCATATCTTTGTTTTTAGGCAATGCCGGTACGGCCATGCGCCCTTTATGTGCAGCTCTTGCACTGGGAACGGGTGAGTTTACGCTGACAGGTGAGCCACGGATGTGGGAGCGTCCCATTGGGCACTTAGTAGATGCGCTGCGTGAGGCTGGAGCTGATATTAGCTATCTTAAAAATGATGGTTATCCGCCGGTATTTATTAATGGTAAAGGCTTGTGGGGCGGTGATGTGCACATTGATGGCTCTGTTTCTAGCCAGTTTTTAACCGCATTACTGATGGCCGCACCTATGGCCTCGGGTGATATTCGGGTGCACATTAAAGGCGAGTTAGTGTCTAAGCCTTATATTGATATTACTTTGCATACCATGAGTCAGTTTGGCATAGAGTTAGAGCACGATAACTACCAAACGTTTTATCTTAAAGGTAACCAACACTATGTATCGCCGGGTGAGTTTTTAGTTGAAGGGGATGCGTCTTCTGCCTCTTACTTTTTAGCCGCTGGCGCCATTAAAGGCAAAGTAAGAGTCACCGGCATTGGTCGTAACAGTGTACAAGGCGACATTCGTTTTGCCGATGTGCTGCAAGCCATGGGCGCAAAAATTACCTGGGGTGATGATTTTATTGAAGCCGAACATGTGGGCCCACTACAAGCGGTTGACCTAGATATGAATCATATTCCCGATGCGGCTATGACGATTGCTACTGCTGCCTTGTTTGCCACCGGTACCACACGGCTACGTAATATCTATAACTGGCGAGTAAAAGAAACCGATCGCTTATATGCGATGGCCACCGAGTTGAAAAAGCTGGGTGTGGAGGTGGAAGAAGGGGAGGATTACTTAGTGGTGACGCCAGCGACGCAGCTACAAGAGGCGGAGATTGCCACTTATAACGATCATCGTATCGCAATGTGCTTTTCACTGGTGGCACTCAGTGACACGCCTGTGGTGATTTTAGATCCCAAATGCACCTCTAAAACCTTCCCTGACTACTTTGAGAAGTTGGCCAGCATTAGCGGGTAATCTAATAGCGCCAAGCGCTCAGTTAAAAGAAAGTACTTTTCTTTGTTTGCCTTGGCGCTGGGTTTGTTTAATGGTGTTTCATTTTCTCTAGGGTGTCGCGGGCTTTAATGTCGGCGGCATCAAGCTCTGCTAGTACTTTTTCTATGTCTTCTTGCTGTTGGCGTAAGCTGGCACGTTTTTCTTCTATCATGGCCACCATAGAATATAACTGTGGGCGGGTACGATGCTCGGCATCATAGAGTTCGAAGAGTTCACGCATTTCTGCCAAACTAAAGCCGAGGCGTTTCCCTCTAATAGTGAGAGCTAATCTAAATTTATCTTTATGACTGTACAGGCGTGTATTTCCCTTACGTTTAGGAGTGAGCAGCCCCAATTCTTCGTAATGGCGCAAGGTGCGAGGAGTGATCTCAAATTCATGAGCCAATTCAGAAATACGATAGGCCACTTCTTTATTGGACATGACAAAAACTCCTCACCATTAGCATTAAGATAAAGCTCATCACTTTACACTCATAAATGAAAGCTGTGAAGCGAGGTTTTGCTTTATTATACCAATCTACCCCGAGCGTAGGGTCGAATTTATTCGGCCTATCAGGTAGTTTTTTCGATTGATATGAGCCGTGTCTGTTCGTGTTTATTATCATCATAAAGGAGCGAGAGTGTGTTTATTTTTAAGGTACTGGGAGCCCAAGGTGGCCAAGCTGAAATTCGTATACAGGCACTCGACTGGGGAGAGAGTGGGGCGGCGACCTTTATGTGTGATCAGGACTCGCTGGCGGTAGCATTATTGACAGGGTGTCGTTCGGGGCAAGGTTTTTTTGAACTTTTATCCGGCACTAAACCAATGTATGTTGAACAATGGCTAGAATATCTGCAAGAGGCTGGCACTCTGATTGAGGTTGACGTTAATATTTATAGCCCGCTAAACGAGGGCTATGGTGAGCTTTGTGGTTTAGAGTCGGAACAGATTAATCAATTACTGAATTTAGTGTATCAGATTGGTGGTTTTAATCGTCTACAAATTATGCGCTATTTAAAGCACAGAAAAAATCCGGCTATCATGTCAACGCGTTACAATCCCGAAGAGTTACAACGCTATCGATATCTGGGTGAATTAATCAATCAATTGATCCGGCTTAAACATTAAATCTTAAAGTTGTTGATATCACAGGGTTTAGCAATCAAGTAACCTTGCACCCCATCAATATGCATCGATTCAAGCAAATCTTTTTGTTGTTCTGTTTCTACGCCTTCAGCAATAACAAAGCAGCCTAAACGCTGGGCTAAATCAACAATCATACGAATAAACTGTAGCGTGGTGCTGTCTTCTTGAATTTGTCTAACCAGCAAGCCATCCAGCTTAACGTAATCGGGCTTTATTTCTTTTAGCAAACGAAATGAACCATAGCCATGGCCAAAGCGGCTTACCGCAAAGCGAGCTCCAGAGCGGCGAATCATCTCAAGTAAGCGTTTACCGGCAACCAGTTGATGCTGTAATACTTGCTCGTCGAGTTCAAATACCAATTTGGCACTAATATCGCGATCACGCATTAGTATGCGCTCTAACCAAATTAAAAATGAGTTTTGCTGTAAGCTGGCAGGCGTCAGATTAATGGCCCAGCGCTGTTGAGACAACACATGGTGCTGTACCTGTTGCAAAATCATTTCGATAATTTTCTGTTCAAATAGCATCGACATATTTAAACGCTGAAGCATGGCAAACACGGTGCCGGCTTGATAAGTACCACCTTCTTCGTTGGGAAACCGAGTGAAAATTTCGTTATATCCCAGCATTTCCTGTTTATATACTTTAACTGGTTGTACTTGCAGCAAAATTCGCTGTTCGGTAAGCATACTTTGTAGGCGTTGGCGCCACTGGCTTTCACCAAGATTTTCACTATCACCTTGTTTTAATACCATGCTCCAGCTGTTGGGCTCTCCCCCTTGGGCTTGAGCGAGCGCTAAGTCTGCCCGAATAAGCCCCTGCTCAGCAGCTTGACCTGACAATAGCTGAGTAAAGCCAATGTAAGCGGCACAACTAAGGTGGTGCACATGCTGGTAGTGGTGTAATTCTTGCGTTAACAAGGTGCCCAATTGCTTGGAGATTGGCTCGCATTGTCCTTTCATTAACACGGCAATATCGGTACCACTCACGCGATAGGCTGTGGCCCCTAGCTCAGATTGAATGGTTTTACGTACTAGTTTGACGATATCTTGTAAGTATTGATCGCCCGCCTGAAAACCGTGCTCAGTATTAATTTCTTGCAAGGCACTGGCACGCACCATCATTAAAGTGGTGGTGGCCAGTTGATTTTCATCATCCAAAATAAGGTTAAGATCTCGGCGAAAGGCAAAGCGGTTGCCTAAGTCGGTTAAACTGTCTTGGTGGCTTTGGTACTGGGCTTTTTCAAGTTGTAGCTGTAGGTTGTCTAATTGGCCATGGTAATGACGGTAAAGCTCGACTATGCCTTGTTCTATGGGGTGTTTGCTATTGGGTTGCGCTTGTTCAGGAGCGTGCAGTAATGTGTGAAAGTAGTGATCTTGACTGCGCTGCGTCTTGCGCCAACGCCAATATAAAAACGTAAAAATAAGTAATGTCAGTAGCACTAAAGGTAGTGAGACCTGTGCCCACTGGCGAGTTGCGGTTGTGATATCAAGTCGATAAAAAATGGGCGTGTTATCAAGGGTATATTGATGATTAGCGGCGGCCTGGCCAAACCACCATGCCTGACTTTGAGTCTCTATGGGGCGCCCGCTAGACAGCTCAGCAATATTGAACAGTGGCAAAGACGAAGAAGGGGCTTCAATAATCTGCGCAAGGTGATGATTAATATTGGTGACTTGTTGTTCCAGTGAGTTATAGCTGGCCCACCAGGGCAGTAACATGCTGAGTAAAAGAGTCATAGATCCTAACAACAGCAACGTCTGACCAAAGGGACGAGTTTCCCGCATAGCCACAATCCTTGTTAAACGAGGTATTTAAAAGATAGCACGCGACTGAAAGGGTTCAGACGAGTTACACAGTGGGGTATTTATAGCTGGAATTGTTCGATAAGACAAGAAATTGGCTCCCCTTACTGGACTTGAACCAGTGACATACGGATTAACAGTCCGGCGTTCTACCAACTGAACTAAAGGGGAACAACTTAAAACGGTGACTGAGCGTTAACAGGTGTAACATTCAGGTATTAAATATGGCTCCCCTTGCTGGACTTGAACCAGCGACATACGGATTAACAGTCCGGC
>NZ_JBQDEX010000038.1:0-21314 GCF_052084945.1 Oceanisphaera sp. | reverse complement strand
CAGGCCTGATGGTGTGGGAGTCGCTAAAGGCTAGCGCTTTGCCTACCCACAAATAAAAAAGGCTCCCTAGGAGCCTTTTTTATCTTAATCTGAATTATTGCTCACACAAAGGAGTAGCAAATACCACGCCCATGTCCCACGGCTGCTCTATCCAAGTATCTTGACCAACACGTGTTTCAAAATCATCCACTAAAGGCTCACCTTTAGGCTTAGCAAACACAGTAACAAACTTAGCCTTGGGGTACATTTCACGGATCACGCGCGCGGTATTACCGGTATCCACTAAGTCATCAACTATTAAAAAGCCTTCGCCATCACCATTGGCTTGTTTAATGACTTGCATATCAGAGCGCTGCTGATTGTGGTCATAACTGGCAATACACAAGGTATCTACGTGACGAATGCCTAGTTCGCGAGCCATAATCGCAGCAGGTACTAACCCACCTCGGCTCACAGCGATAATGCCTTTCCATTGGCTAGCAGGGAGTTGACGTTCAGCGAGCTTACGTGTTTCGCGCTGAAATGAGTCCCAAGTGACGACAAATTTATTGGACATAAGAAGAACCTTGCGTGTTAGCTTCAGACAATTTAGGCACCGCTGCCGTTTTGTACTTAAAATAAGTTTAATAAACTCATTCTAGCCAAACAGCGAGCAAACAATGGATGCATTATAGAGATCACTCCCATTCTTGACCAGAGTTACAGCTTTTTTATTAGCGTAACGATAGAAAATATTGTATTTCACCGACTTTCTTCCCCCTCACTAAGCACTAAGACTAAAGACTGAGTTACTTAGCTCGCATAATTGACTTTAACTCCTAGTTTGCAATGCAGATAACATTAAGCTAACCCATTGCTACAACTCCTTAGGGGCAACTCCCTTATAAAGAAGGAACATGGATGTGTTTTTACTTCGATCACTTTCTATTGCTAAACGACTGTATTTAAACTTGCTGCTGCTATCTGGTGGCGTGATCATGATTATGTTGTTAACGCTGTGGTTTTTTTATCACAGCTTAATTGACGAAAGGCGCGACCAAGTAAAACATCAGGTAGAATCCACCATTAGTCTGGTCAGCTTCTTTCATCAGCAACAGCTTCAAGGGCAGCTCAGTGAGCAAGAGGCGCAACAGCACGCCTTATCTGCTATTGGTACCTTACGCTATGGCAATGATGATTATTTTTGGGTGCAAGATTCTCACCCTAATATGATATTGCATGCGATGAACCCCAAACTAAATGGCCAAGACTTACAGCCCTTTACCGACCCAGACGGCAAGGCATTATTTGTAGAAATGGCCAAGCAAATAAACCATTCCGGGCAAGGTTTTGTGCATTATTTATGGCCCAAACCTGGCCTCACTCATCCGGTTGATAAAATTTCTTATGGGCAAGAATTTGCGCCTTGGGGATGGATTATCGCCACCGGCCTCTATGTGGATGACGTACAAGAACAATTGATTGCCATTGCTGGGCAAATTCTATTAGTGGTCATGGGGTTAGGAGTTATTGCTATTGCGGTCGCCTTTGCCTTAATCCGCAGCATTTTACACCCTGTAAATGCAACCGTATTCGCCCTGCAAGAAATTTCGGGGGGCGAAGCTGACTTACGACAACGCTTAGATGAGAAAGGCAAAGATGAAGTCAGCCAGCTCAGTAAAAGCTTTAACGAATTCTGCTCCCGATTAGCACAAACCGTACGCAAACTCTCCCCCATTAGCCAAGAAGTGAATGATGCCTCTGAGCGCTTAGGCGAAATAGTGCGTCATAATCGCGGCGTATCGGAACAACAATCTCGCGAAACGGAACAAGTAGCGGCCGCCATGAATGAAATGATGGCCTCTAGCCAAGAAGTGGCCAATGCCGCTGAACAAGCAGCTACTGCCAGCCAAGAATCGGCCAGTGCAGCACAAGATGGCACGTTAAAAGTAGAGCAAACACAAAAAGAGTCAGCCTGTCTCGTTAATGAGCTGGTTGATACCCAGCAACAATTAACTTCGTTAGCGGCACGTTCTCAAGAAATAGGCACAGTGTTAGAAGTGATCCGTGCCATTGCCGAACAAACTAACTTGTTGGCATTAAACGCCGCTATTGAGGCGGCTCGCGCCGGTGAACAAGGCCGCGGTTTTGCGGTGGTTGCCGATGAGGTGCGTAATCTAGCAATTCGCACCCAGAGCTCTACTGATGAAATTGAAGATATTATTCAACGACTACAACAAGAAGCCAATGCCACCGTCACCCAAATGAACGGCCTTATGCAACGTGCAACAGACACTCAGCATACTGCCGATCAAGCCGGTGATGCCCTACAAGCTATCAATCAGAGCATGGCACTGATTAACGACATGAACAGCCATATTGCCACCGCAGCCGCGCAGCAGCGACAAACCACAGGTGAAATAAGTGAAAACTTAAATCGTTTAAGCGAGTTAGCCGAAGAAGGACGTATAAAGACCCAAGAAACCGACGATGCCGGCGAAACATTAGCGGGGTTAGGTCGTAGGCTAGCCGAAGAAATGAGTACTTTTAAGGCTTAAAATTGTGCGCTCTGGATTATATTGTATTTTTTCTGAGCAACCGCTATCAGGAGTAGCGTAAAAAAATGAAGCATCCAGCATTGTCTTGGCAACAGGATGCTTTGTTGCCTTGGCTATTGTAGATAACTTAGCTATCTTGTAGCCCTTAGCGCGTTGCGCTGTCCGTTTGTTTTATGAATAAGGTGTATATTAATGACCGCAATTACTCAGCTATCCCCCCGCCTATTGTGGCAATTTTTTGACACCTTATGCAGCATTCCTCATCCCTCTGGGCATGAAGCCGCTGTTCGGCAATGGATAACCGATTGGGCGCAAGAACAAGGCTTAGTCACTATACAAGATACCATTGGTAATTTAATTATTCGTAAAGCCGCAAGCCTTGGTATGGAACAACGTACCGGTGTCATTTTACAAGCTCACATGGACATGGTGCCGCAGGCGAATGCCGATATTAGTCATGACTTTACCAAAGATCCAATACTGCCTTATATAGAGGATGGCTGGGTGCGCGCTCGTGGCACTACATTAGGTGCCGATAACGGCATTGGCTTAGCCGGATGTTTAGCTGTACTGGCCGATGATAAAGTGCAGCACGGGCCACTTGAAGTATTGCTGACCGTTGATGAAGAAAGTGGGATGACAGGGGCGTTTGGCTTAGAGCCAGGTATGTTGCAGGGCAAAATATTACTGAACACAGACTCAGAACAAGACGGTGATGTATACATGGGCTGCGCCGGTGGGGTAGATGCCAATATTACCCTGCCCTATCAGGCTGAGTCGGTGCCGGACGATCATCAGGCCGTGCATTTAAACATCAGTGGTCTACGCGGCGGTCATTCTGGCATTAACATTAACGAAGGCCGCGCCAGTGCTAATAAACTGCTGGCGGAGTTACTTAATGATCTTAACGAACACCCCAGTATTCGCCTGTCAGAGCTCAGTGGTGGCACACTGCGCAATGCCATTGCTCGTGAAGCCAATGCACTACTTACATTACCCCAAAATGCCATGGCTACACTGACCGAGCTAGTTGCGGCCCGCCAACAGCAGTACCAGCAGGAGTTTAATGGGGTCGATGATTTTATTCATCTTGAGTTAGTGCCAGCTGAACGCCCGCAGCGCATGATGACACAAGATTTACAACAAAAATTAAGCCAAGCACTGCTGGCCTGCCCTCATGGGATGATGGCGGTGAGTCGTGATATTGCCGATGTAGTAGAAAGCTCAAGCAACCTCGGCGTCATTAGTACAGAAGCCGAACATATTTATGTGCAATGCTTAATTCGCTCACTCAATGATACAGGGCGTGATCGGGTGGCGAATGCGACAGCGGCGGTATTTCGCCTCGCAGGAGCACATTGTGAGTTTGATGGCGCCTACCCAGGCTGGCAGCCTGACCCACAGTCAGCCATTATGCAGCTAGTGTGCAACACCCACAAAGAGCTGTTTGATCTAGTGCCTGAGGTAAAGGTGATCCATGCCGGCTTAGAGTGCGGTTTGTTTAAAGCGATTTATCCTGAGTGGGATATGGTGTCATTTGGTCCAACTATTCAAGGCGCTCATTCACCCGACGAACGCGTGCATATTGAAGCTGTCTCTCGCTTTTGGCAATTATTAGTCCGTGTATTACGACAGATCCCTGAAGACACAGCGGTCAGCCGTAAGCTTTAAGTTAAAACGGCGTCGAACACCCAGCGGGAAGCGGGAAGGCTGGAGTGGCACAACTGGAGTAAAACAAACGCCGTCATTGCGAGCGTAGCGAAGTAATCCATTTTTTTGTCCGTTCGCTCTCAGCTTCAAGCTTACCGCTTCCCGAAGGGGGAAGCATGGATTGCCGCGTCGCTACGCTCCTCGCAATGACGACGTTAATTCAACATTCAACATTCTCGCGCAGCCGGTGCGTCAATCTTCGACTAGGTACGTATTATTCGAGTATTAAAGTGACCTTGCTTGATTTATGCTCTAATTGTTACTTGCTATTTTCGGGACGCTTATGAATACCCTTACTGTAAAATCGGCAGCCGCTTGTGTGTGTTTAGCGTTACTGGCAACACCGGCCATGGCTGATAGTTTTTTTTCTGATATCGCCACCTTTGGCCAAGAGCTATGGGATGAAACCAAGAAGCTAGCACCTGGCATTCAATATGATAGGCGCAACGAAGCCGCCCCCGTGGTGCAGGCCGCACCGGATGATGGCCGTGATCGCCCGGCGCTAGAATCTGCTGATGAAAATATTGCCGTAAGCCAAACCCCCAGCTCTCACAGTACAACTGTTGCAGAAGTGCCGGCTATGCAACCTGCATCAGTGGCATCTAACCACGGTTGGCAATTTGAAGAACAAGATCACTTGCAATAGAAGATATAGCATTAAGTGTCCCGCTAAAAACCAATTGCTACCCGCAATTCAATCGCTTTGTCTTAGCTCGACCTTGTATTCTCGTCTTCCCAATCGAAGCTAAGTTGCTGATGCTCCTCAGCGGTATACTCTTCGTCAGCCCCATGATTAAGCTCGACGCTGACGCCAACTAACCTAATTCCTCTGCCTTGAGCACGCTGCCATGCTTGTGTACATAACTGCACTGCCAGGTCGAGACTCAGTGCGCGGCAGCGTCGTGATAATGTGGTTTGAGTGAAGTCTGAAAACTTCAATTTAATGCAAAGTCCCTTAATGGCTCTTTCATTCAATCGCTTAACCAGCTCTGGCCACAACACATGTAATACGGCTATGCCTTGCTCAATCTGCTGAATATCTTTATCTAGAGTGGTTTCTACGCCCACTGACTTTCGAATCCGGTCGGTTTGTACTGGGCGTTCATCTATCCCTTGGCCACGTTGCCACAATAAAGCACCAAACTTACCAAAGCGACGAATGAGTGCAGCTTCTCCTACAGCAGCTAATTGATGACAATAAGTTAACCCCATGTCATTCAGCTTTTCTGCGGTTTTGTGCCCTACACCGGGTATTTTCTTTAAGGCTAAGTCAGAGACAAAGTCGGCCACGGCTGTGGGGGGTAGTACAAATAATCCATCAGGCTTATTTTCGTCAGAGGCAATTTTAGCCAGCAGCTTATTAGGGGCAACACCAGCGGACGCCGTTAATTGCAGCTCTTGTTGAATGGTATAACGAATATGCTCAGCAATGCGGGTCGCGCTGCCAGCAAACCAAGGGCTGTTGGTTACATCTAGGTAGGCTTCATCAAGAGATAGGGGTTCAACCAAATCGGTATAGCGAGCAAAAATATCCTGCAGCTGTCGAGACACCGCCTTGTATTTTGGCATATTGCCGCGCACGAGCAATAAGTGAGGACAGCGTTGCAAGGCTTGATGACTCGACATGGCAGAGTGAATACCAAACTTGCGGGCTGGGTAATTACAAGTGGCAATAACCCCGCGACGTTCAGCACTGCCACCAATGGCCAGCGGAATATCACGCCACTCAGGGTGTTCACGCATTTCAACGGCCGCATAAAAGCAGTCCATATCAACATGAATAATTTTACGCATCACTCAAGAGCAGCTATACGCGGTACGTTAACCGCGATACGAAAACTAATTCGTACGGCGTATAGCGATTAACGTACAGCATCATTTAACGCCTTTCGGCGTTAAATGATGCGGTTTTCTTCAAGCATTTGGCGCTTGGCTTCTGCTTTAGCCATTCTTTTTTGGCGACTTTCGCAAGGGTCATCGCAATCACAGGCTTTATCTATGCCCACGCTCCCCAGCCCACCACAAGATCCGGCGATGGTTTTTCGTTGCACAATATAGCCAATAGCCATAGCGAAAAAGACCAAGGCAAACGCGGCGAAGGTTATCAGAAAATACATCATATCAACCTCTTAAGTACTTTTTAAAAGCACTGGTCATATCTACTCTAAAGCCATCGTCCGTTTTGGTTAGCAGATACACAGCAAGCTCATGTTGTTCGGCAAAGGCAAGTGCCTTTTCGGGGCCCATAACGGTGAGTGCCGTGGCAAGCCCATCCGCTATCATACAGGAGGGATCAATGACTGTCACCGATGCCAAGTTATGCGTAATCGGTTGTCCGGTTTGAGGGTCAATAGTATGAGACAGTCGCTGACCGTCCACTTCATAATAATTACGATAATCCCCAGAGGTTGCCACACTGTTATTGCCTGCTACTAACACTTGTTGTACTAATTCGTCACTGCGGCTATCACTGTTATGGGGCTTTTCAACTGCCACTGTCCATGGTTTATTATGACGGTTATGGCCGCTTAATCGCAACTCACCGCCAATTTCCACAAGATGATTAGTTAGGCCCTGCTCAGACAAGTACTCTGATATCACATCAACACCAAAGCCCTTGGCAATGGAAGATAGGTCAACATACAACTCAGGAATCGCCTTATATAAATATTGGCCATCAAGAGCGTACTCGACTCGCAAATGCCCCAGACCTGTTTGAGCTTGGGCCTGGGATAATTGTTGGGCACTGGGCACTTGTACAGGCCTTTCATCTGGGCCAAACCCCCATAAATTAACCAAGGGTCCTACCGTCACATCCAATGTCTGCTCAGTTTGTCGACCAAGCTGCAAAGCCGCCGTTACTACCTTGGCGGTGTCGGCAGACACAGAAAAGCCCTCAGCTGAAGTCAACTGATTAAATTGACTTAACTCAGAATCAGCTAAATAAGTCGACATTTGCTGGTTAACCTTATCCAGTCGCAGCTCAATGCTGCTCTGTATAGCTTCAACTCGCGCCGCCTTCAGGCCAACAATTTTAATGGAATAATAGGTGCCCATGGTATTACCGGTAAGATGTTGCTCACCGTTTGTTGAGGCCCCGTTAATATCGGCCGGTTTACAGGCGACCAATAAAAAGGCCAGCCCCACTGGGGCCAGCCATTTAGTTATGTAAGAACTCATCAGTGTTTAATCACCTGTTTTTACTTAGGGTGTTAAGCCATCATTAACTGAGATGGTTAGCCACCAAAGTCATCAAGCATAATGTTGTCTTCTTCTACGCCCAAGTCTTTGAGCAAGGTGATTACGGCGGCATTCATGACCGGCGGTCCACACATATAATACTCACAGTCTTCTGGCGCTTCGTGATCTTTAAGGTAGTTCTCATACAAGACATTATGAATAAAGCCTGTATGTCCCGTCCACTCGTCTTCTGGCGTGGAGTCACTTAAGGCAACATGCCAAGTAAAGTTGTCGTGATCAGCTGCTAAGCCATCAAAATCTTCAACATAGAACATTTCACGACGTGAACGAGCACCGTACCAGAAACTGATCTTACGCTTAGAATCTAACCGCTTAAGTTGATCAAAGATGTGCGAACGCATCGGTGCCATACCGGCACCACCGCCCACAAACACCATTTCGGCATCGGTATCTTTGGCAAAAAACTCACCAAATGGCCCCGAAATAGTGGCTTTATCACCTTCTTTCAGTGACCAAATATAAGAGGACATCTTGCCAGGAGGCGCGCTCCAGTTACGTGGCGGCGGCGTTGCCACACGCACGTTTAGCAAAATAATGCCTTCTTCTTCCGGGTAGTTGGCCATAGAGTAAGCGCGGATAGTTTCCTCGTCTACTTTAGACTCCAAGTCAAAAATATTGAACTTGTCCCAATCTTCACGGAATTTTTCTGGTACTTCAAAATCTTTGTACTTAACGTGATGCGGTGGCGCTTCAATTTGAATATAACCACCGGCACGGAAAGGAACGCTTTCGCCATTCGGAATTTTTAGCTTCAGCTCTTTAATAAAGGTCGCTTTGCTGTCGTTAGACAAGACTTCGCAATCCCATTTCTTGATGCCAAATACTTCTTCCGGCAGTTCAATTTTCATGTCTTGCTTAACGTTCACCTGACAAGACAAACGCTCGCCTTGGCGGGCTTCACCTTTAGAGATGTGGTCAAGCTCGGTGGGTAAAATTTCACCCCCACCGTCTAACACTCGTACCCGACACTGGCCACAAGTACCACCGCCGCCACAAGCTGACGACACAAAGATACCGCTATTAGCCAAGGCACCTAACAATTTACCGCCCGCACCTGATGTGATCGCCTTATCGGGATCATCATTGATGCTAATGGTGACATCCCCTTCCGCAACCAGCTTGGACTTAGCAAACAGGATAATGCTTACTAGGACCAGCACAATCACGGTGAACATGACCACGCCTAGAATGATTTCCATCGTTTATTCCTTTTCTATCACCGGATTATAGGGATATGCCAGAGAAAGACATGAAGCCAATCGCCATTAGGCCAGCCGAGATAAAGGTAATCCCTAAGCCGCGTAAACCAGCAGGCACATCTGAATACTTCATCTTCTCACGTAAACCCGCTAGCAATACAATTGCCAACATCCAGCCCACACCGGAGCCAAAGCCGTAAACGATAGATTCAGCAAAGTTATAATCACGCTGTACCATGAAAGATACGCCACCAAAGATGGCACAGTTTACGGCAATGAGTGGCAAGAAAATGCCCAGCGCGTTATAGAGCGCGGGAAAGAACTTATCGAGCAACATTTCTAATATTTGTACCAGTGCGGCAATCACACCGATAAAAGTAATGAAGTTCAAAAAGCTCAAATCTACGCCTTCAACTAGCGCACCGTCTTTCAGCACAAAGTTATAGACTAGGTTATTTACCGGTACCGCTAAGGTCAGTACCACTATTACTGCTACACCCAAACCAAAGGACGTTTTTACCTTTTTAGACACCGCCAAAAAGGTACACATGCCGAGGAAGAAGGCCAATGCCATGTTTTCGATGAAAATGGCACGAACAAACAAACTAATATAATGTTCCATGCTTACTCCTTCGCCTCAACCTGGTCGGGGCGCATAGTACGCAACACCCAGATAATGCCGCCGATGATAAAGAAGGCACTAGGAGGCAACAGCAGTAAGCCGTTCGCCTGATACCAGCCGCCATTCTTAACCAATGGCAAAATTTCTAGACCAAACCAAGTACCTGAGCCAAACAGCTCACGAATGGTGGCTACAATCAATAAGATTAAGCCATAACCCAAGCCATTGCCGATGCCGTCGAAAAATGACATCAGCGGTGGGCTCTTCATTGCGTAAGCTTCAGCACGCCCCATCACGATACAGTTAGTAATAATCAAACCAACGAATACCGATAACTGCTTAGAAATCTCATAGGCATACGCTTTTAATATCTGATCCACCACTATTACCAAAGAGGCAATAATCGCCATCTGCGCGATAATTCGCACCGAGTTTGGGATCTGATTACGTATTAATGAGATAAACAAGTTAGAGAACGCAGTAACCGCAACCACCGCTAATGACATAACGAATGCAGTTTGCATTTGTGACGTCACCGCCAAGGCGGAGCAAATGCCCAATACCTGAAGCGTGATCGGGTTATTGCCGATAATAGGTCCAAAGAGAACCTTTTTAACTTCTGCTTTATCAGCCATTGTTTAGCTCTCCTTCACGTACCTTAGTTAGGAAAGGACCGAAGCCTTTATCGCCTAACCAGAATTCAAAGGTCTGCTGTACGCCCTTAGAGGTTAAGGTAGCACCAGACAAGCCATCGACACTAGAAGGGGCACCAGCAGGTGCGCCGCCTTTCACGACTTTAATGGCTGGTTGGCCGTTCTCGTCATACAGCTTCTTATCTACAAACTGAGCGCGCCAGCTTGGGTTTTCTACTTCACCACCCAAACCTGGTGTTTCACCTTGTTCATAATAAGTGATGCCTTTAATGGTATTACCATCAGGGGCAACGGCCACAAACGCATACATGGTCGACCATAAACCCTGACCGTGCATAGGCAGAATAATACTGTCTAAATTACCGTCTTCGTCGTGGGCCATATACACAGGAGCCAAATTAGCGCGACGGCGAATACTGGCTGGGTCCTCGCTTGATTCAAGCTTAACACTTGAATCAGGCTCTTTAGCCGCTACCCGTTGCTCGTAACCTGCAACGGGTTTATCTGAAAACTCTCCCGTGTTGAGGTTTAACAACTTAGCATCAATAAAGCGGTCATAGTTTTCGGCGACGTCTTGACGACCAAAGCCGGCCACAGAAACAATATTAGTTTGTACGTCTAGTGCTTTGTTCAGCTCTTGGGTGGGTTTTAGCAACACTGCTGCCCCTGATACCACAATCGAACAAACCAAACACAAGGCGCCAATGACGGCAAATGTTCTGCCAATAGATTCTTTTTTAGCCACGAGCCAGTCTCCGTTTGATGTTAGCCTGCACGACAAAGTAGTCAAACAAGGGAGCGAACAGGTTGGCGAATAAAATAGCCAGCATCATGCCCTCGGGGAAAGCAGGGTTGACCACACGGATCAGCACCACCATGACGCCGATCAATGCACCGTACCACCATTTACCTTTATTGGTAAAAGAAGCAGACACAGGATCTGTTGCCATAAACATCATACCAAAGGCAAAGCCACCTACTACCAAGTGCCAATACCACGGCATGCTGAACATGGCGTTAGTGTCGGAGCCGATAAAGTTAAACAAGGCAGCCATAGCAATCATACCGACCATTACCCCGGCCACTATTCGCCAAGAGGCAATCCCTAAGTAAATAATCAGCAAACCACCCAGTAAGATAGCTAAAGTAGACACTTCACCCATAGAACCTTGGATGTGGCCGATAAAGGCGTCCATCCAACTGATGATACTGCCGGTATTGGCATCCATCAGTGCAGATTGTCCGCCCGCAGCCCACTGGCCCAAGACGGTGGCACCTGAAAAGCCATCAACTGCAGTCCAGACGGTGTCGCCTGAAATTTCTGCCGGGTAGGCAAAAAACAAAAAGGCACGCCCTGCCAATGCAGGGTTAAGGAAGTTTTTACCAGTACCGCCAAAAATTTCCTTCGCCATCACCACACCAAAGGTAATACCAATAGCGGCTTGCCATAACGGCAAAGTGGCAGGAACAATCAAGGCAAACAATACAGACGTTACGAAGAACCCTTCGTTTACTTCATGTTTACGTACACTGGCAAATAAAACTTCCCAGAAACCACCCACAATAAAGACAGTGGCATAAATGGGTAAGAAGTACGTTGCGCCCAGCAGCATTTTACTGCCCCAACCTGCACCTTCGCCTAAGGTTGCCCCCAGTGCTTGTGCTAGGCCATAGCGCCAATTGCCGTCTATAATACCCGCCAATTCACCTGGGCTATACATGCTGATCAGGGCCGAGATTGTCTGGCCACCTGAGTTGTACATACCAAAGAACATTGCAGGGAATGTCGCCATCCACACCATAATCATAATGCGCTTCAGATCGATACTGTCGCGTACATGAGAGGCATTGCGTGTCACCATACCTGGGGTATAGAGCACGGTTGCGACCGCTTCATATAAGGCGTAAAACCTTTCGTGTTTTCCACCCGGCTCGAAATGGTGCTCGAGCTTTTCCAGAGTGTGTTTTAAGCTCATTACTTAGCCCTCTAGCTCAATTGTGGTCAGACACTTGCGCAGCGCCAAGCCATAATCGTATTTACCCGGACATACATAGGTACAAAGCGCCAGATCTTCTTCGTCTAGCTCTAAGCAGCCCAAGGTTTGCGCACCGTCAGTGTCATCAGACAATAAGTCGCGCAGTAATACAGTTGGCAAAACATCAAGCGGCATAATGCGCTCATAGTTACCAATTGGCACCATGGCTCGCGCCGACCCATTAGTGGTCGTCGTCAGATCAAACAGTTTGCCTTTGGTTAAGTGGCTCAAATAAGCACGCGTAACAGAGAACTTATTAGCACCGGGTACAATCCAGCCAAATAGCTCTTTTTCTCGACCTTCCGCCATCACTGACACTTGTAAGTGATAGCGACCTAAATAGGCATGAGGGCCAGCAGCGGCAGTACCATAAAGTACCGAACCAGAAATAACGCGGTTTTCACCCTCTTGCAGCTCACCGGTCGTTAATGCATCTAATGAGGCACCAAGACGAGTACGTAACAAGCGCGGCTTTTGTACCACAGGGCCACCAAGAGCAACTACGCGGTCAGTAAACAGTTCACCTGTGGTAAACAGCTTGCCAAATGCGATCACATCTTGATAATTAATGTGCCATACCACTTTGCCTGCCACTATAGGGTCAACAAAATGAATATGGGTGCCAGGTAGGCCTGCTGGGTGCACACCGGTAAACACGTGTTCTTTAATGTTACCTGCAGGCGCCTGAGGCAAGCTACCTTCACCTTTACATACATTCACCTGGCCTTCTGTCAGCCGACTTAACACCTGTAGACCATCGGTAAATGCCTGGGCATATTCCTTAATGATCAATTCGGCGTTTGCGCTCAGCGGATTAGAATCCATAGCGGTGACAAAGATGGAGCTTGGGGTCGAATCAACTGCCGGCACCTTACTGAAAGGTCGGGTGCGTAATGCCGTCCACATGCCAGATTCAACCAGCTGTTCACGAACGGTATCGAGTTCTAATTTAGAAAGTTCAGCAGACGTATACTTTGAAAAAGTAATCTGATCTTCACTGTCATCAACCGCAATTACTACAGACTGCAAAACACGCTTAGCACCACGGTTGATTTCAACCACGGTACCGGCGGCGGGAGCTGTGAACTTAACGCCAGGGTTCTTCTTATCTACAAAGATAACCTGACCTTTTTTAACATGATCCTCTACCTTGACGTGCATGGTAGGGCGCATGCCCACAAACTCTTCGCCCAGCGTAGCAACGCGCTTGATGGCAGGGCCATCGTAGATTACTTGCTCTGGTGCCCCGGATATCGGGAGGTCCAGCCCTTTTTTAATTGTAATCATACTCACTTGCACTACTTGTTAGAGGAAGACAGGTACTTGCCATGACAGACATGACAACATGCTGATGAGTCGCTACCGGTCTGCCCACTATCATGTCGACAACAGTCTGACCACAGTCCGGTAACATCCAGCCTAAAACCGAAAGGCGCACAATGTTAGCACTTTTAACGTGGTGGCTGCCATGGCAATTACCAATATTTACTGGTCATTAGCATAATTGCTGAGCGCGCAACATTGATTAAGCAAAAACAAGGCCATGATATGCGGTTACTCGCTAACCTTTAGTCTCATATTGGTCTCATTATTGCGCTAGGTCTGTGTCGCTAATGACTCACTCCACCTTGGCCTCGGCACGCTGGACTATCTTGTACTTCTGCTTGGCGAGCCTGCCATTGTGCTGGGGTAAAGGTATGCAACGCCAACGCATGTACACCACCGGCTAACTCGTCCGCTAATAAGGTATTGAGTTTACGGTGGCGTGCCAGTAAACGTAGCCCGTCAAACCGCTCACTGACCACCACTAATTTAAAATGCGTTTCAGAACCAGGTAGCACTCGATGCATATAACTTTCATTAATCACTTCTAGGTGTACAGGCTGCAATGCAGTCTGTATTTTTTGTTCTATTTGCTCTGCGATAGACATAGCGATTCCTCAATTATAATTAAATCAAAATGTGCAGTCATACTTATCTGAAAGACTGACGGTGCAGCAATAGACAACTCAGTACGTCAGAAAAAGTGGCATATAAAGCAGACTCTAGGCATTATAATTTGACACTAATACCAATCTGTAAAACTAACTGATCAAAATTTTTCGCCACGCCCCTCACAGAAGAACAGGGAACAATAGAGATAAGATCTGAAAAAGACTTTACAGGGTAAGAGCCAATATGGCTCTGTGTTTTAACCCAGCGTAATGCTAATGGTATCGCACTATGCTGCTTTTCCTCTATTAACTGTTAAAATGCTTTTTTTCTATTAGAGTAAAGCCGTCATGAATCACCTTTTCCCCCTACCTCAAGGCGGTGAACTACTGCTACGTCGTTATCCTCGCTCAGCCCAGCATGGCCTGCAAGCATGGGAGGCGGCTGATGAGTATTTACTCAGTGAGCTTACAGAACATCACTGGGATACTGAGGCTCCAGTCTTAATTTTAAATGATGCTTTTGGTGTGCTTACGCTTGCCTTACAACAATATCAACCCACCAGCATAAACGACTCACGTATCAGTGAACTGGCACTTATCGCCAATGCGCACGACAATCAAATCACCTTAAGTGGATCGTCTTTGACCAGTTTAGATGAATGGACAGGCCCTACCCCGGGATTAGTGCTGATGAAGTTGCCCAGAACCAACGCCTTACTGGAGTACCAGCTCGCCTACCTAAGCCAAATAATGGGCCCTCATACTGTGTTTATTGCCGCCGCTAAAGCTAAAGATATTCACAGTTCGACCCTGAAGTTTTTTGAACGCTATATTGGTGAAACAAAAACCAGCCTTGCCAAGAAAAAAGCCCGCCTGATTTTTAGTTACTGCAATACCAGCAAGGTCACCAGTCAGCTACCAACGCCTTTGGTGTGGCCGCTAGAAGGCACCGACTTTAATATTTATAATTACGCCAATGTTTTTTCTCGTGCCAATCTCGATATTGGCGCGCGTTTTATGCTAGAAAATTTGCCTCGTCATCATGCTGGGCACATTATCGATCTCGGCTGCGGCAATGGCGTATTAGGCCTTATGGCCATGGTAAACAACCCCGATGCCCGCCTTACGTTCGTTGACGAATCTTATATGTCGATTGCCAGCGCTGAGCTGACAGTGAAGAAAAATTTACCAACAGAAGTCGCTCGCGCCCACTTCTTGGTCAATAACTGTCTTGATGATGTCTCTGTAAATAGTGCAAAGTTAATCTTATGTAACCCGCCTTTTCATCAACAACAGGCCATTACTGACCATATTGCTTGGCAAATGTTTGTTGATGCTAAACGCGTACTCAGCCCTGGCGGCGAGCTATGGGTCGTCGCCAACCGCCATCTAAATTACCATATCAAGCTAAAGCGTCTATTCGGTAATCAGACGGTAGTGGCATCTAATCATAAATTCGTTATCCTCAAAGCCATAAAAACTTCTTAAGGACTCAATGATGAAGATCTCTAAAGGATGTATCACCGCCCTATTGGCTTTTAGCCTAAGTGCTTGTACTAGCTACTACCCAGTGGCTGTGGATGTAACCCCTACGGTTAATGCCAAAGCCGGTGTATATAGCAAGCTGCCAATGACGCTTAGCAGCCAAGATGCGCGTCAAAACGATTATATTATTCAGGTTGAGCAAAATAATAAAAAAACCGTTGTCATAGGGGCAACCAACAACCTTAAGATGCAAATGCAACAAGCCTTGGCCGAAGGCTTAAGCACCCAAGGGGCTTTGCTAGAAAATGACGCGCCCGTACAGATGGAACTAGAGCTGCAAGAGGTGCTAGCACGAGTTATTCGTGGTCATATTAGCTATGACGTTGTGCAGCAGCTGCGTATGAAACTTACGCTTAAACGCGACGGGAGCACCATTACAAAACAATTTCGCCGCAGCGCACAGGCTGAATTTCCGGGCCGTTTACACCCTGAGCTAGACAAGGTAAAAACGGCATTAAATGAACAGCTAAGTTTGATGATTAAAGACATACTGGCCGATCAGGATGTACAACAATTTGTGGGAGCTCAGTCATGAGACGCTTGTTAGTCTTGCTCAGCTGTTTGCTGATGGTCAGCCATGCTCTTGCCGGCACTAAGGTAGAACTGGTTACCAATATGGGCACATTAGAAGTGGAGCTCAACGATCAAGACGCTCCTGCTACCGTGGCTAACTTTTTACGCTATGTAGATGACGGTAGCTACAATGGCAGTATTTTTCATCGTCTGATCCCAGAATTTGTGGTGCAAGGTGGTGGCTTTAATACCGACTATAAAAAGTTACCTACCTACAGCTCAGTGGTTAACGAGTCTAATAATGGCTTAAAAAACCAGACAGGTACCCTTGCCATGGCACGAACCCAAGATCCTAACAGCGCCACACGACAGTTTTATATCAACCTCAACGATAACCAATCACTTAATGGCGGGCGTAATGCCGGCTATACAGTATTTGGTAAAGTTACTTTAGGCGACGACATTTTGACTAAAATGGCCAAGGTACCAACAGGCATGAATATGACGTTACGCGCGCGTGATGTGCCACAGCAAGATATCGTATTGCAGCAGGTGCGCCGTTTAAACGACTCACAGGTCAGTCAATAAGTGCATTACAACTCACAAAAAGATAAGTCCGGTTGGGTGCAGCAACTGGCCCTATATGCCGAGCGCCGAGTGTTAACGCTGTTTGCATTAGGCTTCTCGTCTGGCTTACCGATTTTGTTAGTGTTTGGCACTTTGTCATTTTGGCTCCGCGAAGCGGGTGTCAGCCGTACTAGCATCGGCTTTTTTAGCTGGGTGGCACTGGCCTATGGCGTAAAATGGCTTTGGTCGCCTTTAGTTGACCGATTACCCTTGCCACTTTTATCTCGGGTAATGGGGAGAAGACGCAGCTGGATGCTCTTTTCACAGCTGCTTATTATGGCAGCCTTAGCCGGCATGGCTTACTCTGAGCCCACGCAGCATATTGTCGCCTTTGCTTTATTTGCCTTAGCAGTGGCGTTTGCCTCAGCAACCCAAGATATTGTGATTGATGCTTATCGGATTGAAGCTGCACCAGAGCATCTGCAAGGAGCATTGGCGGCGGCTTATATGACGGGCTATCGACTGGCCATGATTATGGCCGGTGCCGGTGCCTTGGCCATTGCCGCTTGGGCAGGGTCCGATTTAGGTTATGATCCCATCGGCTGGCAAACGGCATACCTCTCTATGGCAGGCTTTATGCTGGTGGGAGTCATTACATGCTTATTAATTCACGAGCCTGATATTGATTTACAACAACAAGCCTCGGCACAGGCTGAGCATAAACAGCAACTGGTTAACCAAGGCTACCCTGCTTTATTGGCCGGCTTTATCGCTTTTATGCGCAGCGCCGTGGTGGCGCCCTTTGCCGAATTTTTTCAACGCTTTGGTAAGCAGGCGCTGATTATTTTGGCGTTAATTGCCTGTTATCGCATTTCAGATGTCGTTATGGGCGTTATGGCCAATCCTTTTTATGTAGACATGGGGTTTAGCAAATCACAAATTGCCACCGTAACGAAAGTGTATGGCGTGATCATGACATTAGTGGGGGCAGCTCTTGGCGGGATTTTAGTCAGCCGCTTTGGCACCTTGCGTATTTTAATGTTGGGGGCGGTACTATCCGCGGTTACTAATGTCATGTTTGCTGCCATGGCTCAAGTAGGACCTGATATACGGCTACTCACACTTATTATTTCATTGGATAACTTAAGTGCCGGTATTGCGACTGCGGCGTTTATTACCTACTTGTCCAGTTTGACTAACGTGGCTTTTTCAGCAACGCAATACGCGCTGTTTAGCTCAGTAATGATGTTACTGCCAAAATTTCTAGCTGGGTTTTCTGGTGTTACCGTGGATGCCTACGGTTACGCAGCCTTTTTTATTGGTACCGCCGCCATCGGCCTACCGGTACTCTGGCTGATTAAGCAAGTAGGTAAGACAGCGCCCAGCGCTAAAAGCAATGTTGAATTGTAAATGTTGAATGAAAACAGCACCATTAAACCCTCTTTATTCAGCATTAAAAATTAAGCATTCAACATTGCCCTACAAAGCTTGGCGCAGCCCTTAAATCAATCTCTAAAGTTATTAAATTGCAGCGGTTGCTCTTGATCACTGCTGCGCAATAGCGCCATTACTTGTTGTAAATCGTCACGCTTTTTACCGGTAATACGTAACTCTTCACCTTGAATTGCAGTTTGCACCTTAATTTTACTGTCTTTAATTTTCTTCACTAAGGTTTTAGCAAGCGGCTGGGCTATGCCTTGTTTAAAGCCAATATCTTGCAGGTGGCGCTTACCTGAGCGAACAATGTCTGCCGGATCCAATACTTTCACGTCTATTCCGCGCTTGATCAAAGCGCCGCGCAAGATATCACGCATTTGTTGCAGCTGAAATTCAGCATCCGCACTGAGCTTTACCTGCTCTTCTTTAAGCTCGAAGCTTGCATCAACACCACGAAAATCAAATCGCGTTGAGAGCTCACGGTTGGCATTTTCTACCGCATTACGCACTTCATTCATTTCTACTTCAGACACCACATCAAAAGATGGCATAGTAAACTCCTTACAAGAGAGATAACGTTTTAAATACCATGACTGAGCATGCTAGTTAAAAAGATAACTCTCACCACAATAAAAAATACCTTGGCATCTGCCAAGCTTCACAGCTAACGTATACTCGATAACAGAGATATAATAGCAAAATTTAGGGGGATAAGCTGATGGAGTGGACCATACTGGGCGCCGGTGCTTTAGGTTGTGTGATGACGGGCTTATTACGCCAGCAAGGTGAAAGTGTCGCTTTAATGCTCTCTGAGCGCCACAGGGGCCACTTTCACCCTCATTTAGAGTTTATCGATATTACCGGTCAGCGCCAGCTGTTCCATAGCCGCCCTATTTTTGCCGAACATGCCAACACAGTCCAGTGTTTACTGGTCTTTACCAAGGCCTATCATGTTATTGATGCACTTAAAGAGTTAACTCTTTTACCCAGCGCAACGCCTATTATTTTGCTGCACAATGGCATGGGAGTCGCCGAGCAGGTGTTAGCTCTCTTCCCTAACAACCCGATATTAGCGGGTATTAGTAGTCACGGCGCAATGAAAGAAAGGGATTGGCAAGTGCGTCATACAGGTAAAGGAGACACCTGGCTTGGGCCGCTAAATGAAGCAGCCAAAGCCTATCAGCACTTAGTGCCTCCCTTAGCTGCGGCCTGGGGGCATTGTGAATGGAGTAACGAAATCATACTGCAACAACAGCAAAAACTGGCAATTAATGCCGTGATCAATCCTCTTACCGCCTGCCATAATATTACTAATGGTCAATTGCTTGAGTCCCGCTTTACTGAGGTTTTAGCTCAGCTAAGCGAAGAAGTGCATGGAGTGATCTCAAGGTTGCAAGGCAATAAAGCTGAAACCCTGTCTGAGTTTCGCCGTCGTTTACACAAAGTGATTGAGCTTACCGCCTGTAACTATTCCTCTATGCACCAAGATATAGCCCAAGGTCGCTCCAGCGAAAATGACTATATTAGCGGCTATATTCTACAACACGCCCATCAGCACCCCGTGCCTGTTTGCCAGCAGCTGTATCAAGAAATTAAAAAGCGAGAGCAAGTAATTGAGCGCTAAGCACCAAGCGCCCAGCAAAACAAAAACACCGAATTTTTTAGGCTCGGTGTTTTTTATAACGTGCTTAGTGCTGGGCGCTGTATGTTAAGGCTTATAAACCTTCACATTATCAAAACCTTGCTCTTTTAAATGAATCGCTTGTAGGCGACTCATCACCCCACGATCACAATATAAAAGATAGGTTTTATCTGCAGCTAAGCTACTAAACTGATTTGCCAGTTTAAAAAATGGCATCACCACAACGGGCCGTTCAGCGACCTTAAGAGGAGCTGCTTCTTGCTCTTCCGGTGGGCGAATATCTAAGATCACCTCGGTGCTGTTTTCATCACTCGTATTACCTTGACTAAACTCCACGCTAGGCGTTTGCCATTTTTCTTCTAACTGGCGAACATCATTAATCACAGCCGCTTCTACCGCTGCATCTAGCACACTAAAATCAAACTGACTTTCTTCTTCAGCCACTCGACCCAGCTTGGCTTTAATGGTTGGACTTTGCGAGATAACACCGCAATATTCCGGCATTTTTTCTGCATAAGACGCAGTGCCAATCTGGCGTGCCACATCAATAATATCCTGCTTATCCGAGGCAATAAGTGGGCGCATAACCAGCATGTCTGTAGCACGGTCAATAACATTAAGGTTGGTCACGGTTTGGCTAGACACCTGCCCCATGGCTTCACCGGTAACAAGGGCATTAATGGCTAAGTTTTCAGCCACTACGGCGGCGGCTCGCACCATCATGCGCTTTAAAATAACTCCCATATACCCATTGTCAACTTTCTCAAGAATTTCGTTAACCACACCTTCAAAAGGCACAGACACAAATTTAACCCGATGCGAAGAGCCATACTTCTTCCACAAGTAGTACACCACTTCACGCACCCCAGCTTCATGCTCAGGGCCACCTAAATTAAAGAAGCAATAATGCACGCGGCTGCCGCGCTTAATAAACTGATAAGAGGACACGCCAGAATCGTACCCCCCCGACATTAAGCTCAGTACACTCTCTTGCGTGGCAATAGGGTAGCCACCTAAGCCTTTATAAATTTGATTGATTAAATACAAACGCTCGCCGTCTAGCTCAAGGTTGACCTGTACATCCGGATTTTTAAGCTTAACACCGGCGGGGTTACAGTGCTGGTTTAAGCCGCCCCCTACATAGCGCTCTACATCCAGCGATTTAAAGCTTTGCTGACCACGACGCTTAGCGCGCACACAAAAGGTTTTGCCTTCTAACAAATCACCAAAAGCCGCTTGTGTATGGTGCAAAATATCATCAAGCGTTGTCACTTGATGCTCTTGCACTTCTAAATAAGACTGAATACCCGGCACACACGCTAATACATCGACTATCGCTTGGCGGTGCTCATCGCACTGACTACGCAGAACTAACTTGTCCCACTCAGTACGAATTTTGACATCTTCATCTAAATGCCTCACCACATTACGAATATTGCCTTGCAACAGCTTGCACATACGTTGGCGCACCGAACGGCTCTTAATGGTGATTTCTGGATGCAGCTTAATAATAAATTTCATAAATTCGGTACGCCTAGGCAACAAAAAAGTAAAACACAAAAATAAAGCCGCACATTATACACCGAACAGCCGCAAGCGCCCAGCGTAAAACCCAGCTGTAAGCTAGACGCCGTCCGTTAAGATACACATCTATTTAA
>NZ_JBQDEX010000037.1:0-21319 GCF_052084945.1 Oceanisphaera sp. | reverse complement strand
AGTAGCGCGCTCTGCCTGATTTCTACTCAAACATCAACAAAAAGATGTGACTAAGAGACAGCCTTACGGCTTACGCTGATCGAAGGGCTCCGGTTACTGAGTGCCACCCACTGTAAGTTGATCTAATTTAAGCGTCGGTTGGCCCACGCCAACGGGCACGCTTTGTCCCTCTTTTCCGCACACACCCACGCCGGCATCCAATGCCAAGTCATTGCCCACCATAGACACCTGACTCATGGCCTCAGGTCCATTACCAATCAGGGTTGCGCCTTTAATAGGCGCGGTAATTTTCCCGTCCTCAATCAGATAAGCTTCTGAAGCAGAGAACACAAAACGACCCGAGGTAATATCCACCTGACCACCACCAAAGTTAGGGGCATAAATACCTTTTTTAACACTTTGAATAATATCTGCCGGTGGCGTTTCACCGCCCAACATATAGGTATTGGTCATACGCGGCATAGGCAGATGAGCATAAGACTCGCGGCGACCGTTACCGGTTGGAACCACGCCCATTAGGCGGGCATTCAGCTTATCTTGCATATAGCCTTTAAGAATGCCGTTTTCGATCAGCACGTTATAACCACTCGGAGTCCCTTCATCATCAATAGATAAAGAGCCACGGCGATCCGCCAAGGTACCATCATCCACTATGGTGCATAAGCTAGAGGCCACTTTTTCGCCCACACGCCCCGCATAAGCCGACGAACCCTTACGGTTAAAGTCCCCTTCTAGGCCATGGCCCACAGCTTCATGCAACAAAACCCCAGGCCAGCCCGCGCCTAATACCACCGGCATAGTGCCCGCAGGAGCATCAATGGCTTCTAAGTTAACTAACGCTTGGCGTACCGCCTCTTTTACATAGCTCATGGCTCTGGGTTGGCCGTCTAAGTCTTCTAAAAAGTACTGATAGCCAGTGCGACCACCGCCACCGCTGCCGCCGCGCTCGCGGCGACCATTGCGCTCAACCAGCACAGAGCAATTTAGGCGCACTAATGGTCGTAAGTCGGTGGCTAAGGTGCCATCGGTTGCAATTACGAGTATTTCTTCATATACACCCGAAATGGACGCGATCACCTGAGTAACGGCGGGATCTAGGCTGCGCCCAAAGGCATCCATTTGCTGTAATAATTCAATTTTTTGCTCACGGCTCAAACTATCTAAGGGATTAACTCCCATATAACGACGGCTTACTGGGCGCTCGGCGCCTACTTTAAAGCGACCATCACCGCCTTTTTCAGCAATCCCTCGTGCGGCACTCACGGCTTGATCAAGTGATGCCGCCGTCAATTCATCGGAGTAAGCAAAACCGGTTTTTTCACCGCTAATAGCGCGAACTCCCACACCTTGCTCTATATTGTAGCTGCCATCTTTTACGATACCGTCTTCTAATACCCAAGACTCATGTACACTGTTTTGAAAATACAAGTCGGCAAAATCAATCTGATGGCGGCTTAGGCGACCTAACTGAGCGTTTAACAATGCCATATCTAAATCGTTAGGTACCAAGATGCTGTTACTAAGTTGTTCAATACTCATTATCTCTCCAAACCGCGCTTAAACGGCCATGTTGTGCCACTGGCATTTGCCGACGAATATCTGCCAGTCGCTTAGTGTCTATGGGCGTACTTACCAGCCCCTCGCCCTCAGGCAGGCAGCATTCAATGTCTCCCCAAGGACTAATAATCATCGAATGTCCCCAAGTGGGCCGCTTACCTTGCTCTCCGTATAAGCCCGCCGCCACTACATAGCACTGGTTTTCTATGGCCCTAGCCTGTAATAACGGCTGCCAATGCGCTTCACCCGTCACCCGGGTAAATGCTGCGGGCACCAGTAAAATATCGGCACCTTGATCACGTAACGCACGGTACAGTGTTGCAAAGCGCAAATCATAACAGATAGATAAGCCTAAACGCCCGAATGGGCTGTCAATGACACAGACTTTATTGCCCGGCGCATAACTGTCTGACTCTCGGTATCGGCCCTGCACATCCGCCACATCCACATCAAACAAATGCAGCTTATGATAGTGTGCCACCTGCTCTCCGCGCTCGTTATACACCAAGCTGGTCGCATGTAACCGCTCACTGTGCTCAATACGCGTGGGCAGAGAGCCCACCACCAGCCAAATATTATGCTCTTTAGCCCACTGACTAAACTGTGCTTGTATTGGCCCTTCACCCAAAGGCTCGGCGACGGCTTGGATAGCACTTTTACGACCAAATACCGCCACGTTTTCTGGTAATAACACCAATAATGGCCGCTGGGTAGGTAATTGCTGTAATAGCTCAGCTAAGCGCGCCTGATTGGCCTGCCACTCGGGTCCTGCATTAATTTGTAACGCTACCAGTTCCATTATCTGCTCCTTCATTGTGCGGCGTAAACATCGCTACTCGCCTAGCGCGGTACGCCGTAAGCTAACTTGAGCGCTTCTTGACTTACAGCGTAATGGCGCAAAGCGTACCGCCGCTCTTACTTCGGCACTGCCACCCGCTGTTTCTCTCGCCCAAGCTCAGTAACCTTAGGGTTAGCCAGTGGCCCAGAAACTTGATAGCGAATACGCGTAAATACATCGACCACAGGACCCAGTACTTTAGACAGTGCCAACACATACAACCCCGCCACAGGGGTCACGGCAAAGGCGGCAATAGCAGGTAAGTTACCGGTTAAGTTAGGGACTAGCTCAAATTGGTAATTGAGTTGCTCATTGGCAAAGTCGAGCTGGCCATTGCCTCGCAGATTACCTGCCGCGCCTTTGAGTAACAGATCTTGATTGTCTAATACGCCATTATTTAACTCACCACTGGCGCTAATACGGTCAAAATAAAACCCCTCAGCATACAGGTCCCTAAAGTCTAACCGTAACCGACGCATTAAAGACTCTAGGCTGACAACCGAGAGTAAACCGGCGCCTTTGTCATTAATATCTCGCAACACGCCCGCCCCTGTATTCATAGCAAGCGAGCCATTCATCTGGGCCAACTCTGGCTGCCATGGCACATTGAGCCAGCGTAATTGACCACTGAGCTTGGCTGAGGTATCACTAAAAGGCGAGGTTTTACCCAACGCTTTCCATAATCGCTCTAACGAGGGGCTGTTACTCTGCCACTCTAAACGACTTAAATTAACCTTATCTTCTTGCAGCCATTGCCCTTGTGCTTGTGCCTGTAATAAAGGCCCATCAAGGTTAAACTCCGTTAATAGTACTTTATTACGTTCGGGCTGTAAGCTTACCCTTAACTTGCCCAGCGCCAGCTGCTGCCAACGACAATCATCACAATTCAACTGCAAGGCCGGTACTTGTTCAGGAGACACAGTGATATCTGAATGCTCACCGGACTCTTGACCCACTATTGGTGTTTGCCCCAGCCATAATCGATTAAAATCGGCTTGCAAAGCCTGGGCACCACCAAACAGTACACGCCCCTTAGCTTGCTCTGCTTGAATTTGTACTTGATGTCGATTGGTTTGGTAGGGCTGTACCAATACCTTTAGCTGATTTAAGGGTTGTTGCCACAGCTGCGCACGACTGGCCTGAACATCAACGCGATAAGGGCTAGGCCAGCGAATACCACTATTTGTGGCTGGTCCAGATAATGCTTGCGCTCTTTGTACTTTGTTGAGCAATGATAGCCAATCATCAAGCACAACGTCAGGCACCTTAACGGCAATATCTAGTGGTGCACTGTGAGGGCTGGTATTGCTCCCCGCCGATAGCCATAAGCGCTGCACCTGAGGCCCAACATTCGCAAAAGCTAATTTGGCTTGCCCACGAATATGCGGGCCCACATTCAATGATAGCCGAGCCTGTTCAAGATCTCCGGTGACGGTCAGCTCACTGTGTTTAGCTTGATCCCTTTTTTTATTTAGCGGGGGAGGCAGTGTACTGCCAAGGCCTGTTAACGCTGAGTTAGCACGAAAACGATACGACACTGGCCCTTGATCAGGTAAGGTTAAGTCTAATTGCCCTTGCCAGTCGGTTTTGCCCGAGAGCTCGCTTAATGCCGGAGACAAGGCACCTAGCTTTTTCGCTTGCAGCTGCCCTGTAATGCCCAGTGTAACCTCGTAATTTTCCGATGTTTGTTGGCCGCTATAATCAAGTTGCAATGGTTGCTCATGCCACTGGGCTTGCATCTTTTTAAAGCTTGTTTTTTGCTCATCAAACACTAAGCGCCCACTCACCCCTTGCAAGGGCAAATCAAGGGGCTTCACACGGACCTTGTTATCTAAAAAATCAACCTGGCCGTTTGCTGCAACCTCATCACCATTTAAAGGGATGCTGAGCGCTAGCTGCCCATTAAGCGGGCCTGCTACCTGTATCTGCTCTAAGGTAATGCCCACCGAGGAAGCAAGCGATGAATGCTGTAAATAATCGGTGACGGCTTCACCTTTGCCATTGATGTTAGCACTCAGCTCTAATGTTCCATCTTCATCTAGCGGCGCTATGCGCGCATCAATGTTACTGGCATTAACCTGCCCTAAACGACCGGTTTCGCCCTGCATATAAAGGCCGTCATTTTCAAATAAGAGGTCTAGGCTTAATGCCGATAGGGGTTGCCATTGGGGATCAAACTGAAATTGAGCTTGGCGAAGCGGAACGCGCGCCTGAAAGATTCCATTGTTATCTTGATAAGGAAAATCCAATGGCCGCCCATACCAGAGCACTTCTGCCCCTTTGGCCTGGCCGCCTTTAATAGCTCCTTGCAAGTAATCTACCAGCTCAGTACCCATTACTGGTTCAGGAAAATACCGAAAAGCGTGCTCGCCACGCAATACATCTATACGTGCCGACGCGCTCAGCAAAGGAGCACTATGCTCAGACAACAGCAAACTAAACCAACCTTTCAAAGTTAAATCGTCCGTCTCAACCTCAAGATCGCGACTCCATAAGGTCCAGCCACTCGACTGCTTTTGCCATTGCACTTTAGCGGCTAATCGCTGCATGGGCCAATCAGCCCGAAAGGTGTTATCAAAGCTCCAGTTGGCGGCATTATCTTGCTGTACACTTAGCTGGCCCTTATCTGCACTGACAGAAAAATGACCATTCACCCCTTGGGTGCTGGGTGCCCATTCAAACGCTTGGGTACTAATATCTTGTAATTCGCCCTGCCAGCGCCACTGCGTGAGCTTGCTGTCAGCAGAAAAATACAAATGAGTAAGCTCACCCCGTGGGACTATGCCGGCCAATTGACGCGCAGGCTCTGGCCAAAAGCTTTCTCCCCACTGCGCCAGTAATGCTAGGTCGGTAAAAGTCAGGCGGTTTAAATAGCCTTGTAAACGATCGTGGTGCTTATCAAGTTGCAGCTGCCAACTCGGCCATACTTCATCATCCACACTAATATCGATATTGCTGCTGGCCAATTGCCAACCGCCATCGGTCGGTTGCCACTGTAAGCGTCCCCCTTTGACAGCCACATGATGTTGCTCGCCCCAGCCCAAGCGGTTTTCACCAAATTCAAGCACACCCGCACTCAATTGACCTTGTTGCCATTCAAGCCAGAGTTCAAAGTTTATCTTGGCACTCACTGCCTGATCATTAGGGCGGATCAGCGCTAACACATTGGTGGCATCTACCCTCTGCGCTTGCACATAAATATGACCGCTTAGTTGGTCACTGGGCCCGGTAAATTGAGTCTTGAGTTGTAATTGCTGTTGGGCTGCGGGGCCAAATCCAAAGCGCCCTCGACCTTGGTGCTGCCCTGGCTTATTTTGCCAATGTAAATCAGGTAGGTGTAATTCCACTAAGTCTTTGCCTGGGCTACTCACAATAAGCTGAGCATCCTGCAGCGAGAACTGCTCTACGCCGGCCAGCACTAATTGACGCAGAGCACGCCAATCCATAGACATAGGCGCCGTCTCTGCTGGCGAGTCTGGTGCTAACACCATAGGCACACGCAAGCCATCCAATGTTAGTTCATTAAGCACCAGCCGCCATTGGCGTACACTTTGCCATAACTGCACATCTACTAGTGCTCGGCGCAACGTAATGGGGGGAGCTTGCTCTCGGTGTAAGCTTACCTGCTTGACCACCAACACGGGCCCATAATCTTGCCAGTTTAAGCCGAGCTCGCCAATGTCTAAGGTTAGCTGCTGATCATTGAGTTGGCGGGCAAGCCAGTCTTGTTGCCAGTTAGCCAGCAAAGGTGAACCAAACCGCAACAAAGACACCAATACAGCTAACAGCACAGCAAGGGCGGCAAGGCTTAACCATGCCCAATTTAAGCTTCGCTTAAACACCACAGACACTACATCATTACCACATCAAACTGCTCTTGGTTATACAAGGGCTCACTGTTTACTTTTACCTGCTTGCCAATAAATACTTCTAACTCAGCCAGCATATGTGCTTCATCTTCTTGCAACGCTGAGGCCACCGCTAAAGAGGCATAAACGACAAATTTATCGGCGGCATAGGCTTTATTAACACGGGTAATTTCGCGCAATATTTCGTAGCTCACAGTTTCTACTGTTTTTACTCGAGCTCGCCCATTACACTCAGGGCAGGCTCCACACAATACGTGCTCTAAGCTTTCTCGGGTGCGCTTGCGAGTCATTTCAACCAAGCCCAGCTGAGAAAACCCATTTACATTGGTTTTAGCACGATCTTTAATCAAGGCCATTTCTAAGCTCTGTAATACGCGGCGTTTATGATCAGCATCGTACATATCAATAAAGTCGATAATGATAATGCCACCTAAATTACGCAGTCGTAGTTGGCGAGCAATGGCTTGTGTGGCTTCGGTATTGGTATTAAAAATGGTTTCTTCAAGATTACGATGCCCAACAAAAGCACCGGTATTAATATCAACCGTGGTCATGGCTTCGGTTTGGTCAATAATTAAATAGCCGCCCGATTTTAACTCAACTTTTCGGTTTAATACCCGTTGCATCTCATTTTCAACATCATATAAGTCAAAAATCGGTGAGTCGCCGTGATAATACTCAACTTTACCGGAAAGCTCGGGCACAAACTCTTCAACAAAGTGATTTAAGGTTTCACAGGTGCTGCGCGAATCAATTCGCACTCTATCTAGCTCAGCTCCAACAAAGTCACGTACAATACGACACGTTAGCCCAAGATCTTCATACAACATAGCGCAGGCAGAATGTTTTCGGCGACGCTCTTGAATTTTGCGCCATAATCGATTTAAAAAAGCGGCATCTTGTGCCAACTCGGCTTCACCCACGCCTTCTGCTGCAGTACGAATAATATAGCCGCCTTGTTCGTCTACATATTCCCCTACAATTTGTTTAAGGCGATCACGCTCTTGCTCTGATTCTATGCGCTGCGATACCCCCACATACGCACTGCCAGGCATAAATACCAAGTAACGGGAAGGCAGGGTAATGTCGGTGGTGAGGCGTGCCCCTTTGGTGCCCAGTGGATCTTTAACCACTTGTACTACTATGTCTTGCCCTTGGCGCACGAGCTCACCAATATTACCGACCTGAAAGTGCGCCTGCTCTTTGGTATCAACACATTCAGTATGGGGAACAATATCAGAGGCATGTAAGAAGGCCGCACGTTCGCCGCCAATATCAACAAAAGCCGCCTGCATACCCGGCAGTACACGACTCACTTTGCCTTTATAAATATTGCCAACAATGCCACGTCGCGACTGACGTTCAACATGTACCTCTTGCAGAATACCATTTTCCACTAGCGCAACTCGGGTTTCTGCAGGAGTTACATTAATAATCAGTTCAGCCGACATGCGTGCACCGTCCATAGAAGAAGTTAAGCATCTAAACTACCATAGATTACCCTTGGGTTAAGAAATCAGTCCCACAAAACACCGCCCAAATGCAATAAGGCTTCGGTTTCCACCAATGGCAAGCCAACCACAGCGCTATAACTGCCATGAATACTCACCACAAAACGCCCTCCCATACCTTGAATGCCATAGCCACCAGCTTTATCCCGTGGCTCACCGCTTGCCCAGTAACGGTGAATATCAACATCACTTAACTCACGAAACGTGACCTGAGTGCATACTGTGACCGTGTTTAGCCACTCACCGTTTGTCTGTGCCCTAGGCGTTGCTAGTGCCATAGCGGTCATCACCTGGTGGGGACGCCCCGACAAACGGCCTAGCATAGCAATTCCATCGGCTTGGCTATTAGGCTTTTCTAATACCTCACCGTCCAGTACCACTATGGTATCACCCGCTAATACGGGCAGCGCCAGCGGGGCAATATCTAAGCCCGCTTTTGCCTTATCACGCGCTAAACGCGCCACATAAGTGGTGGCGTCTTCGTGTGCTTGCTGACTCTCTTCTACATGAGGCCGTAAAATGTCAAATGCCACGCCTAACTGCATCAACAGTTCGCGACGACGAGGAGAGCCAGAAGCTAAATAAATAAGTGGAGGCATTATGTGTCTACCGTGAAAGGTAATAAGTGAGGAATAAAAAGAGTAACAGAGGCACGCTTAGCGCCATTTTGCTCATACCAAGCAGAGATGACGGCGACATTTACGTAACAGTAAAAATACCCATGGCCAAAACACCATTGTGCTGACAATAGACCAAAAATAATGATAATCCAGCTGGATATCTCGACTCATATAAGCCACCCAAAATACTAGCAACTTGTTTAAAATTGCCAAAGCACCCAGCACAAAGGACTGTTGCCACACAGAATAGTTACGCATACGCTGAAATTGAGAGGCGGCAAGGTAAGTGGGGATCACCAATGCCAAAGCGTGCATACCAAGCACTGATCCTAATAGCACATCCAAAAGTAACCCGGCAAAAAATGCCGTGCCTACATTGGCGCGGTGGGGCAGAGCTATGCTCCAATACACTAAAGCCATTAGCAGCCAGTCGGGGCGAAAAGGCGCAATAAGTTCAGGCAAGGGCAAAATAGATAACACCAGTGCCAGCAATAAACTACCTGCAATAACCAGGCGCCCTGTTAGCGAAAAACCTCTCATTGGGATACTCGCTCCCTCGTATCAGCGCCTAGGGCTACGGCACCATCTACATCAATAATTTTTGACTCCGGCCATAGCAGTAATAAATAACGCACTCTGTCTAGTGCGGCAAAAGGGTCCACCTGAATATCTGCAAACGGCTGCCCTTCTTCGTAACCGACACGACTGACCCGCCCCACCGGATACCCTTCAGGGAAACGTCCTGCTAGGCCAGAGCTCAGCAAGGTATCACCTTCTTGGATATCGGTATTGCGAGTAATATTATGCAGCGATAAACGGTCTAGCTGACCACTGCCACTGGCAATGGCTCGAATGTCGTTACGTGCCACTCGTACCGGAATACCATGACTACTGTCGGTAATTAACAATACTCGAGCGGTGGTTTTACCAACCGACATGACTTGTCCTACTACGCCTTGTTCGTTAAGTACCGGCTGGCCTTCAAACACTCCCTTTAAGCTTCCCTTATCAATAACAACTTGATGCGAGAACGTATCTGAGTCAACAGCCATTATTTCTGCCACCATGCGCCTTGCATCAAAGCGCACCGGCGAGCCTAGCAAACTGCGCAGTCGACTGTTTTCTTGTTCAAGGTGATCCAGCTGTAGCAGATCGTCACGCAGCAAAAAAAGTTCTTGCTCCAGTCGTTCTGACTGCGCGAGCAAGGCTTGATTAGACATAAGTTGACTAGACGCTGAGTCTAATAATATCCGCGGACTATTGGCAATATACTGCAATGGGCTAACCAGAGTATTAAGATAGACTTTAGCCTCATTAAAACTCTGGTAACGGCTGTCGGCAATAATCAACAGCAACGATACTACCACCGCTAATGCTAAGCGGATTGGCAGTGACGGCCCTCGGCCAAATATTGTTTTCATAGCACAACAGCTAGGCCGAGTAACTCAGCCTTATTATTAATCGTAATGAAATAAATCCCCGCCGTGCATGTCGATCATTTCTAATGCTTTACCGCCACCACGGGCAACACTGGTCAATGGATTATCAGATACCACCACCGGAATACCAGTCTCTTCCATTAATAAACGGTCAAGGTCGCGTAACAAAGCGCCACCACCGGTCAGTACCATGCCACGTTCAGAAATATCTGAAGCCAACTCTGGTGGCGATTGTTCTAATGCCACCATTACGGCACTCACAATACCGGATAGCGGCTCTTGCAACGCTTCTAATATTTCGTTGGAATTGAGCGTAAAGCTGCGTGGCACCCCTTCGGCCAAATTACGGCCTCGGACTTCAATTTCTAAGACTTCGTCACCAGGATAAGCAGAGCCAACTTCGTGCTTAATACGCTCTGCAGTCGCTTCACCAATTAACGAGCCGTAGTTACGGCGCACATAGTTTGTAATGGCTTCGTCAAAGCGATCCCCGCCAACACGTACCGACTGGGAGTACACCACACCATTAAGCGAGATAATGGCCACTTCTGTAGTACCACCACCAATATCAACCACCATAGAGCCTGTAGCTTCAGACACCGGTAAACCTGCACCAATAGCCGCCGCCATTGGTTCATCAATTAAATACACTTCGCGGGCGCCAGCACCCAATGCCGACTCTTTAATGGCACGGCGCTCTACTTGGGTAGAGCCACAAGGCACGCATACCAATACCCGAGGGCTGGGGCGAAAAAAATTATTGTCATGCACTTGCTTAATAAAATGCTGTAGCATTTTTTCTGTGACATAAAAGTCGGCAATCACACCGTCTTTCATAGGCCGAATGGCTGCTATATTGCCCGGTGTGCGACCCAGCATTTGCTTGGCAGCTTGCCCAACAGCGGCAACACTTTGGCTTTGGCCCGATTTTTCTTGGCGAATAGCCACAACGGAAGGCTCGTCAAGAACAATACCTTGGTCTTTAACGTAAATGAGAGTGTTGGCCGTGCCCAAATCGATCGACAGATCGTTGGAAAACATGCCTCTTAGCTTTTTAAACATATGCTGAAGGGGACCTTGGATTATAAAAGCGGTTACAATAATGCGGCTAACTTTATCAACGCAGCCTACTACTGGCAAGGAACAAGCTTAGCTAAAACCACACAAAGAGTGGGTACGAGTTTCAATTGGGTAAGAAGTTCCCTAAACTGAGATAATTAATTCATTTAATTTATGCTTTATGCCGTTATCTACTTGGTATCAACTCTATGGTGCTGCGCTGCCTAAACAGTGGCTACAGCCGCTGCACCACCCGCTATTAACCCAACATCAACTCACGCTTTGGGTCATGCGAGACGACCTGCATCACCACAACATATCAGGCAATAAATGGCGCAAGCTTAAATATATCCTACATCAAGCGTTATTAGACAATGCTAGTGGCATTTTAAGCTTTGGCGGCGCTTACTCCAACCACTTACACGCTCTGGCAGCAGCGGGTTATCAACTAGGCTTGCCCACCGCCGCCATAGTCCGTGGCGAAGCCAGCAGCCGCAGTAATCCCACCCTTAGCGATGCTCAACACTGGGGCATGAACTTAGAATTTGTAGACCGACAACAATATCGTCGCCGCCAAGAGGCCGGCTGGTTGGCAGAGCTGGCATTGCGTTATCCTGGGTATGTTATTGTGCCAGAAGGCGGAAGTTGTGCTGCGGCGTTACCGGGAGTCGCACAGGTGTGGCAAGATTTAAGCCATGCGCTTAATCAGCAACAAATCGCCTCTCATATCGATCACCTGATACTGCCGGTTGCCAGTGGCGGCACGCTGGCTGGTTTACTGTCTAAACGCCCTTCACAAACACAGGTAACAGGCTATGCCGTATTAAAAGGGGCACGGTGGCTACCCGACGAAATTTGTCGTCTTTATCCTGCAGCGCGCCAAAATAATGGCTGGCATATTGCATTAAACCACCATGGCGGTGGCTATGCTAAATGTTCAGTGCTTGATAAAAGCGACATCGATTTATTAGCCCAACAACTCACATTGCCGCTAGAACCTATTTATAGCGGTAAAGCGCTATTGGGGCTATTTCGAGATATTGCAGCTGGCTTATACCCCGCCGGTAGCCGGCTAGTATTTTTACACACCGGAGGGCTGCAAGGCGCCCGCGCTACTTTAAAGCTGCGCTAAACGCTCGGGCCGCGCAAAAAAATAACCTTGGCCAGCATAAACGCCCTGTTGCGATAAACATTGCCACTCTGCTTCTGTTTCTACGCCCATCGCAATCACTAAAGTAGCACGATCGACACAGTTACCAATTAAGCTTCTTACCGCCATTTGATTAGCGGGCTTAGTGTTAATATCCCGCACTAAGCTTGAGTGTAATTTAAGATAATCTAAATGATAATTTTGAATATATTCAGTACTCACAATGTCTTGCCCTGCCTGATCTACGCCTAGCTGACATCCCAGAGCTTTGAGGCCGCGTAACGGCTTTCTTAATGCCTGACAACGCCGGCTTACTTGAGCCTCTGATAGCTCGATAACCAAACGGTTAAGCAGTGATTTAGGGTGCTGGATTAATTCAAACAACAACCAATTATAAAAGTCACGCTCTAGTAAGTTAGCAGCGCTTACATTAAGTGTGGTTGCAATATTCTGCTCATCGCTCACCAAGTAGCTAAGTGTTTTCAGCACCAAGGCTTTATCTAACTCTTTTGATAATCCACACTTTTCTGCCATGGGGATAAAGTAGCCAGCCGACAGCACTTTACCTTGCTCATCTTGAATACGCGCCAACAATTCATACATCAGAGGAGGCTGTGCCGCATCGGTATAAATCCCTTGGCGGTCTAATTGAATTAAGTCTTGCTCTAACAAGCGCGTTAACAAAGTACGCCAGCGCACCGTTCCCTTACCCATACTGGCCTCAGTGACGCCTTTATAATACATAAAGTAACCATCACCGCCCTGCAGCGCCGCACTGCGCAAAGCCAACTCCGCTTCTTCTTGAATTTGTACCAAAGATTCTTTGTAACGAAAACAAACTCCACCAATGTAAATAGCCGGATCATGTACCGCATCAGGCCAATGCAAACGGCGTAATACACTCATTGCTTGACGCGCAGTATCTTGCGCCTCATTTTCTACCGCATTGGGCAATAATAGCGCAAAGGTGTTACCACTATAGCGAGCTTGCAGTGCACCAGGAATACGCTGAATAAAGTTACTCAAATATACAGCTGCTGCAGACAAGACTTCATCACCGCGTTCGTAGCTCAAATAATAGTTAATGCTTTCTACATCTTGTAGTTTCACCAACAGCAAGGCACCGGCATGGCTAGTAGGATCACTGAGCATGGCTTCTAAGCGATTATCAAAAAACGCTCGGTTACCAATCCCCAGCTTTTTATCCATAAACACATTGGCGCGCATAAAAGTATCAAAACGGCTACGCTCTTTTTTGGCATCTTTTAATTCTAACAGCAATGTATCGAGCGCTTGGCTCACCGAGCGTGGCCACTCTTGTTGCGAATCGTGCTGCAAGGCATTTTTCTTACCGTGCAAAATATGCAGTCCACGCCAATCAAGCAGCTCAATCCCACGTAACTGCCGCCTAAGCCAATGTAAAATAAATAAGGTGCCTACAAACACCAGCGCAATGGCTCCTGCTAACCAAAACAACGAACTTAAGGTATCTGTTACTTCATAAAGAGGGGGGCGTAGTTCTAACTGTATATGAAATTCTGGATGCTCAATAAGAGCACGTTGATACTCTATCGACAACTCGCTTTCAGATAATATTTGCGCGGTATTATAGCGATAAAAAGGGGTCTCACCTTTAAGTACTACCAACTTAAGTACGCTGTTCGCCTCCAGTAAGGCAGCCAGTTTATTATGCATAATTTGAGGTTGAACTGGCCCCAACTGCCAACTATCATCAATTGAACGTACTATGCTATCGACTTGACGTTGTTGATATATTTCACCTACCTGATAAAAGCTCACGCCGGCCCCCACTATCATCAAGATAACGGTCGCCAATATGCTTAAACTAATAGTGGCAGTAAGCTGATTAGTCAGTTTCATTTCTCATCCCTAAGACACCAGATACCATCCGGCATTCTTCCTTGAGTGCTGCTTTGAGGGAGCAAATGGCCCCTAACAACCCATAATCTTCATTATCATGGCCTAATGACTAAAATACCAACGCTTTCCAAGTGAAGACTCATATTACTCGATCATGCGCACAACGCTGCATAAGGTTCTTTAGTACGGTGTGATACGTCAATACTCAATGGGGTATTTGCATTTCACTCTTTACTCGCAACGCTTTACACTAACATTAATCCGTATTTATTACGCCTCATCGGCATCTCACTACAAGGCATATACACGTTGAATATATGGAAAAAATATAGCGACATGTCGCTGGTCATAAAAATGTCAGCTGGCTTCTTGTTGGGCATACTCGTCGCTCTGGTTTTTAGAGAGCAAGCGGCGATTGTCAGTCCGCTGGGCGATATCTTTATTCGTTTACTCAGTCTCATTGCGACGCCGGTTATCTTTTTAACAGTGGCTCTGGCCATTGGTCGTATGAATATCAGCCAAATGGGCAGGCTAAGCGGCAAACTGATCCTCTACTATGCTGCCACTACAGCTATGGCGGTAATTATAGGGGTCGTACTCGCTCTTACTTTTAGTCCCGGCAGCCAGCTCTCACTCCCCAACACCGCCGTGCAGCAACCCGAAATTCCACACGCCTCAGACATGCTGATCAAAATAGTGCCTAACAATCTATTTTCAGCCTTCGCCGCCGGTGATTTAATGGCGATTTTGTTTATTGCTATTATTATGGGGATGGCGATGTCTGCCATGATTTATTCTGCTGATAAAAAAATGCAGGATCATGGCATTTTTTTAGAGCGCTTATTTAGCGCTTTCAACGAGCTGTTTTATAAAATACTGGATGGCATTTTACTGTATGCACCCATTGGGGTATTTGCCATAAGCGCGACTACTTTTGGCTCTCAAGGCTGGATGACCTTAACATCTTTACTAGTGTTTACCGCTACCTTTTATTTAGGCTTAGCCGTGTTATGGGCATTGGTATACACCAGCTTCTTAAAGTTATCAGGTCACTCGGTGTTGCGCTTTCTAGCGGATATAAAAGAAGCTTATGCCACCGCCTTTTTTACCACTAGCAGCTTAGCCACCTTACCAGTCGCCATATCTGCAGCCAAAAAAGCCGGCGTATCTGAAAAAATCGCCAACTTTGCTCTGCCGCTAGGGGCTATTTTTAATTCCGACGGCGGCGCACTACGTATGGGCGTTTCACTGGTATTTGCCGCTAATATCACCGGCTTAGATTTAGCATGGATAGATTTAATGACAATAGTGGTGATTGGCACCCTGCTTTCTATTGGTACCGCAGGTGTACCGGCCGCGGGCTTGGTCACCTTATCGGCAGTATTAAGCTTATTTGGCTTACCATTGGAAATAGTGGCACTGATTGCCGGTGTAGATGCCATTATCAATATGGGCGGCACCGCATCTAATGTCACTGGCGATATTATCGGCGCTGCTGTTATTGACGAAAAATCTCAACCAGCACAAGATACAAGCGCCACCCTATAAACAATAAACCACAATCCAAGCTAAAAGCTTAGATAACGGCACAAAAGTAGACTAAATGCGTCGAATGTCGTCTAATATCAGGCCGTTTAATGGTATTAGGTGACATATACGTGCGTGCTGATTTTTGGGAGCATTACTCACTAGCAGAGCTGAATGCTAAAGAATGGGAAGCCTTATGTGATGGCTGCGGCCAGTGTTGCTTAGTCCGCACAGAGGGTAAAGGCGAAGTACGGGTGTTTAATATTACCTGTGAATTGTTTGACGCTCAGCAAAGTCGCTGTCGCGATTATCAGCATCGTTTTGAGCAAGTCCCCCACTGTCACCCATTAACGCCAAGTAATGTACCCTTATATACTTGGTTACCAGAAACCTGTGCCTATCGGCGCCTTGAACAAGGCAGATCACTGGAAAGCTGGCACCCCTTAATTACAGGCAACCGGCAGTTAATGCGCAAACTCGGTATCACAGTCCACCCAGATGCCCCACTTAACTCCCAAGTCCCTCGCCATAAAAGACACCAACACCTGATTAAAGTAAAAAATATTTAAAACAATATACTAGCCACAAAAAAAGCCCCCGCATTAACAGGGGCTTAGTATCAGTACGCACAAGACTCAAAGACCCAAGAGAGTCCTAGAACGGGATGTCGTCATCGAAATCCATTGGGGGCTCGTTATAAGTGGGTGCCGGTGCTGCAGGAGGAGCTTGTGGTGCTTGAGCGGGTGCTTGCTGGCCATATTGTGGCTGGCTTTGTGGTGCTGCTTGCTGTTGACCGCCTTGCTGCTGGCCACCCCAATTGCCTTGACCGCCCTGCTGCTGCGGTGCTGCTTGTTGCTGCCCCCAATTACCTTGGCCACCTTGTTGCTGGCCGCCTGGTTGTTGGTTATTTTGTTGGCCACCCCAGCCACCTTGTTGTCCGCCACCACCTTGTGGGCGACCGCCCAACATTTGCATGGTGCCGCCCATATCAACCACTACTTCGGTGGTGTATTTATCTTGGCCACTTTGATCTTGCCACTTACGGGTTTGTAAACGACCTTCTATATATATCTGCGAGCCTTTACGCTGATATTCACCGACAATTTCTGCCAACTTGCCAAAAAAGACCACGCGGTGCCATTCGGTACGCTCTCTCTGCTCGCCGGATTGCTTGTCACGCCAAGTTTCACTGGTAGCCAAAGTGATATTTGCCACCGCATTACCGTTAGGCATGTAACGCACTTCTGGGTCCTGACCTAGGTGGCCGATCAGGATAACTTTATTAATGCCTCTATTGGCCATAACTCGCTCCGTACTTACAGGTTAATCAAGCTTTTCGCTTGATCTAATTCAAAAATATTGCCGTCGACTTTAAGGTACGCGGCGCCCTCTTCTGGGATAATTAACGCTTCGTGTACCCCAGGTAACGCTAGCAGCTGGGTAAGCAAGCTCTCGCGGCGTTCGTTACTTTCTATATTAACACTAATAGGCAAAATATGAGATCGCACCTTGCTAACATTACTCATACCCGCAGCTAGCCAAAACCAAAATGCCATACAGGCCGCGATCAGTAAAAACACACCTGCACCGCCTAGTTCTTGATATAGCAGGCCGCCCAACAGCCCACCTAAAAAGGCACCAAAAAATTGACCAGTAGAATAAATTCCCATGGCGGTGCCTTTAGCGCCAGCCGGTGCCAACATAGACAAAAAGGCGGGTAGTGAAGCTTCCATAAAGTTAAAGGCGGTAAAATACAACAACATGGCCAGCGCTAATATGGTGATATGGCCTTGACCGGCCGCCATTAAAATAAGCGATACCATCATCACCAGAATAGACGCCAAAAAAAGCTGCTTGTTCATATTGCGTTTAGCGCCCAAGATTAAAAAGGGCACGATTAACACAAAAGATAATAGCAAGGTGGGCAAATAGAGCCACCAATGACGCTCAGCTGCTAAACCTGCCTCTAACAAGGTCAACGGAAACGCCACAAATACCGCAGTGAGTGTTAAATGTAGCAGCATAATGCCAAAGTCGAGGCGCAATAATTGCTTATCTTTTAATAAGCGGCCAAACAGCTCAGGCGCAGCAGTAACATCACGAATTTGTCCTTTATGTATTGAGTTAGGCAACATAAAGCGCACCATCACAATACCCACGATAGATAATATTGCTGTGGCCCAAAATACACCAGACAAACCAAAAAATGAGGCTAATACTGGCCCGAGTACCATGGCAATGGCAAACGAAATACCAATGCAGACCCCAATAATGGCCATGGCTTTGGTACGATTTTCTTCGCGAGTAATGTCGGCTGCTAAGGCTAAAATAGCACCCGCAATAGCACCTGAACCTTGTAACACCCGGCCGATAGCTACGCCATATACTGACTCTGACATAGCAGCGACTACAGAGCCTAAAGCAAATAAAGTTAAGCCGACATAAATCACTGGTTTACGCCCAATGCGATCCGACAACCATCCGGCCGGTATTTGTAATACCGCTTGAGTTAAGCCATACACACCAATCACGATCCCAACCCATAACGGTGAGAAACCGATCAAGTCTTTACCGTACAAGGCAAATACCGGCATGATCATAAACAGGCCCAACATTCGCATCCCAAAGATGCCCGCTAGGGTAAAAGAAGCCCGCCGTTCGTGGTGGCTAAAACCTGGCTCGTCGCTCATGAGTCCTCTGCACTGTTACATCACATAAATAGAATGCTAATAGTCTAGCACGTGGGGCCTGTCAAGATTAATGCTTATTCTCACTTGGCGAGCTTATGATCCAATGCCATACTAGTTGATCGAATTTACAGCAAGGTGCAGTGGCAGATGAAGAAAATCGAAGTACGCGGAGCACGAACCCATAATCTAAAAAATATCAGCGTAGACTTGCCTAGAGATAAATTGATAGTGATCACCGGTTTATCTGGATCGGGCAAGTCATCTCTCGCTTTCGATACTCTTTATGCCGAAGGACAACGCCGTTATGTTGAGTCATTGTCGGCTTATGCGCGCCAGTTTCTTTCGTTAATGGAAAAGCCCGATGTGGATCATATTGAAGGGTTATCGCCGGCTATCTCCATTGAGCAAAAGTCGACCTCTCATAACCCACGTTCAACCGTGGGCACCATTACCGAAATTTATGATTATCTACGCCTACTGTTTGCTCGTGTAGGTGAACCTCGCTGTCCGACGCATGCGCAGCCATTAACCGCACAAACCATCAGCCAAATGGTCGATAAAGTATTAGCACAGCCTGAAGGCGAAAAGCTAATGCTGCTGGCCCCCGTGGTACGAGACCGCAAAGGGGAGCACACCAAGCTATTAGATAATCTCTCGGCACAGGGTTTTATTCGCGCCCGTATTGATGGTGAAGTGTGTGATTTATCCGATCCACCAACGCTCGAGTTACAAAAAAAGCACACCATAGAAGTGGTGGTTGACCGCTTTAAGGTGCGTGACGATCTGCAGCTGCGCTTAGCCGAATCATTTGAAACCGCGCTTGAGCTGTCGGGTGGCATCGCCTCTGTCATCGCCATGGATGAAAGTAATCAAACTGACTTGGTGTTTTCTGCTAACTTTGCCTGTCCGCAATGTGGTTACTCTATTGCCGAATTAGAGCCACGTATTTTCTCGTTTAATAACCCAGCCGGAGCTTGTGAAACCTGTGACGGTTTAGGGGCTCAGCAAGTGGTGGATCCCGACAAGGTGATCAGTAACCCCGAGCTAAGCTTATCGGGTGGTGCTATTCGTGGCTGGGATAAACGCAGCTATTATTATTACCAAATGCTCAAATCGCTTGCCGATCATTATGACTTTGACTTAGAAGTGCCCTATCAAGAACTCACAGAAGACGTGAAACAAGCGGTACTCTATGGCTCTGGTCGCACCAGCATCGACTTTAAATACATGAATGACAGAGGCGATGTGCTGGTACGAAAACACCCCTTTGAGGGTATTGTGCATAATATGGGGCGGCGCTATCGCGAAACCGAGTCAAACTCAGTGCGAGATGAGTTAGCCAAATATCAAAGTCATCAAGCCTGCCCCACTTGTAGCGGCACCCGCCTTAAAGAAGGGCCACGCAATGTATTTGTGGCCGAACATACTCTGCCACAAGTGGCTAATATGGCGATTGGTGAAGCCCATGAATTTTTCACTAATATGGAGCTAAGTGGCCAAAAAGCACAAATTGCCGATAAGATTTTTAAAGAAATCGTTGCCCGCCTAGGCTTCTTGGTGAATGTGGGCCTCAACTATTTAACCTTATCTCGTAGCGCAGATACTCTCTCTGGCGGTGAAGCCCAACGCATTCGACTGGCCAGCCAAATTGGTGCCGGCTTAGTGGGGGTCATGTATGTACTGGACGAGCCCAGCATTGGCCTGCATCAGCGAGATAATGAGCGCTTACTGACAACCCTAGTACATCTGCGTGATCTGGGTAATACGGTGATTGTTGTTGAGCACGATGAAGATGCAATTCTTGCCGCCGATTATGTGTTAGATATTGGCCCGGGTGCCGGTGTGCATGGGGGGGAAATAGTGGCTGAGGGCACCCCTGCCGAGGTGATGGCCAATGCCAACTCATTAACCGGTGCGTATTTATCGGGTAAAAAGAGTATTGCCATTCCGGCTGAGCGCACTCCAACAAGTGAGCACTGGCTTACCTTAACCGGCGCCACTGGCAATAACTTAAAAAATGTCGACTTACAGCTACCCTTAGGGCTAATGACCTGTATTACGGGGGTCTCTGGTTCGGGCAAGTCTACCCTTATTAACAATACCTTATTCCCTATTGCTCATCGCGAACTCAATAAGGCGACCGTAAGCCAGCCCGCCCCGTATCGCAGTATTGAGGGCATGGATAAGCTAGATAAAGTGGTGGATATTGATCAAAGCCCCATTGGTCGCACACCACGCTCTAACCCTGCTACTTATACCGGTATTTTTACGCCTATTCGTGAGTTATTTGCCGCAACCCAAGAGGCGCGCTCTCGCGGCTATAAGCCAGGTCGCTTCTCGTTTAACGTGAAAGGGGGACGTTGTGAAGCTTGCCAAGGTGATGGTCTCATTAAGGTAGAAATGCACTTTTTACCGGATGTCTATGTGCCTTGTGATGTCTGTAAAAGCCACAGGTATAATCGAGAAACATTAGAGATAAAATACAAAGGCTTAAATATTCACGAAGTGCTGGATATGACGGTAGAAGCGGCCTGCGAATTTTTTGCCCCAGTACCGGCCATTCATCGCAAGCTGCAAACACTAATGGATGTCGGTTTATCCTATGTGCGTCTAGGGCAATCGGCTACCACTTTATCGGGCGGTGAAGCTCAGCGAGTTAAGCTTGCCAAAGAGTTATCGAAGCGTGATACCGGCCAGACCTTGTATATTTTAGATGAGCCCACCACAGGCCTGCATTTTCAAGATATTCAGTTACTGTTAACCGTGCTTAACCGCTTGCGCGATCACGGTAATACGGTGGTGATTATTGAGCATAATCTCGATGTGGTGAAAACCGCCGACTGGATTGTCGATATTGGCCCTGAAGGCGGCAGCGGCGGTGGCCAAATTTTGGTTACCGGCACCCCAGAAGCCGTGGCCGAACATCCCACTTCTCATACCGCCCGTTTCTTACGCCCCATGTTGGAGAAAGCAGCGTCCAGCGCCCAGCACCAAACTCCGAGCTAAAAACAAACACTTTTCCTATGCCGTCATACCGGACTTGCTCCGGTATTTTGTTTTGGCTTTTGAAGAGACTAAAAACAGGTCCTGACTTGCGTCAGGGTGACGGCTTATACCAAACAGACTAAATAATCGATCTATTTAAATACAGTATAAAGAGGAAACAGAGTCACCTCCC
>NZ_JBQDEX010000036.1:0-21819 GCF_052084945.1 Oceanisphaera sp. | reverse complement strand
TGTATGGCATGCCGCTGTATCGTCAGGAAAGTAAGTTCAAAAGGCTGGGCCAAGCTAGGCTGAAGGAAGCCAGTTAGATTTTTCTAGGACTTACGTAGACTCAAGGTTGGACTAAGAAGCTGTTTATATCGAGACATGGCGGTCTCTGACAATGAATGCTGATGATAATTCGATTGTACTTTCTATTTGGCCAGGCTCTCCGATTTAAATGCAGCAACGGCTTTATTTCTGGGGCGGCACTGCGCACCTTTACGAGGTGGGATAATAACTATAGTTATTTTTTGAGCAATAATGGCTGGCAGTGTTGAATGTCATATGCATCGATAGGGGCCAAAGACTGAAATAAAACGCCGGTTTGATTTTTTATTTATTACTACCCAAATAAGCCTAAGTGTCACACCAAGTGGCACCCTTAGCCTCTTCCTCATCCAATGCACCGACAATACTAGAATATATGCTATTTAGTGCACCATCTGGTTGGCTTCATACCTGGGGCCTAGCGCCACTCGTCCGTTGGCGCTCTTTGAGTCTTAGCTTTCAATAAGCAGATCGCAAGCATTAGCCAAGGTGTTCTCGGTAATTTTATCGCCACCGAGTAAACGGGCTAACTCTTGTAAACGTTTATCTTTATTCAATTCTTGCATTTGGGTTTGGGTGTCGTTTTTATCACTATTTTTGCTCACAAAGTAGTGCTGATGACCGTTACCAGCGACTTGGGGGAGGTGGGTGATCACTAACACTTGGGTGGAGTCTCCGAGTTGGCGCAGTAATTTACCCACCACAGCGGCGGTGGGGCCACTGACACCGACGTCTACTTCATCAAAAATAAGGGTGGGAGTGGCTACTTTTTGGGCCGTGATCACCTGAATCGCTAAGCTGATACGTGACAGTTCACCGCCAGAGGCGACTTTCGCTAATGGGCTCATGGGTTGGCCTGGGTTGGTGCTCACCAGAAACTCTACTTTGTCTATGCCTACCGGAGAGTAGCTCTTGCTATTGTCAGCAGTCACTGTCATTTCAAAGCGGCCATGCTCCATGCTGAGCTGGTGCAGGCTTGCGGTAATTTGTTTATTAAGAGACTGTGCATAGCGCTGTCTGCTTTGACTTAGACGCTCAGCGGCTAATAAAAACTGGGCTTTTGCCTGCTCTACTTCTTCATCCAGCTCATGTAAGCGAGTGTCATTGTTATCCATTTCTGAAAGCTGAGTGGCAATTTTCTGATGAAATTCATGTAATTCAGCGGGGGGCACATGATGCTTACGGGCTAATTCCATCACCTTTGCCATACGCGATTCCACTTCATATAAGCGCTCGGGATCCAGCTCTAGCGTATCAAGATAGCGGGTAAGTTCACTGTGACCTTCTTCGAGTTGTATCTGGCTGCTTTCTAGCATGTCTAACACAGGGCTTAGGCGTGGGTCTAGCTGGCAGAGATCGGTGACCAATTTTAACCCGTAGCGCAGCTGTTGCAGGGCGTTATTTTCTTCATTATCGGCCAATACACCTAACGCCTGCTGACAATCAGTAACCAGTTCAGCGCCGTTAGCCAAGCGGCTGTGTTCGGCTTCTAACCCTGGAAATTCATTCGGTTCAAGTGCCAGCTCATTGAGTTCAGCGACCTGGTATTCCAATAGTTGGCGCTGTGCTTGCCATTGCTGCTGTTCGTCTTGCAGTTGTTTTCGCTCATTGGTGAGCTGGCGCCAAGTTTGGTAATGTTTGCTGGTTTTTTGCATCATTTGATGATGCCCTGCATAGGCATCTAGCAAGCTGCGCTGATAGTCAGCTTTTTGTAATGCTTGGTGAGCGTGTTGGCCATGGATATTAATTAACAAGGCACCCAATGTTTTTAATTGTGCCAGTGGTACAGGGGTCCCGTTAATGTAGCCACGAGAGCGGCCTTCTCGGGTGAGGGTACGGCGCAAAATACATTCGCCTTGCTCATCAAGCTCTTGTTCATTTAATTCTTGCTCATCTAACCACGCTTTCACTCGTGGTAGTTTGTTGATGCGAAAGCGTGCACTAATGTCGGCTTTATCAGCTCCGGGTCTGACGGTCTCTGTGTCGGCTCGTTCACCTAAGGCAAGAGCCAAGGCGTCGATAGCGATAGATTTACCGGCACCGGTTTCGCCGGTGATGCTGGTCATGCCGGCGCGTAAATCCAGCTCTAAAAAAGAGACAATGGCAAAGTTGCTGATAGTGAGTTGAAGTAACATGGTCAAACCCCTGCACAAAAGTGACTGTATACAAATACAGTATACTGGTGTTTTATACAGTGGCAAGAATAAATTATAGCCCCAAGCTCCAGCTAAAAGCAGTCAGCTTAGGGTTTCATCATAAAATAACTAAAGCGGAGAATGGCCTGTTGATGCTTATTATGAACAGGCTTTGTATTAAAAAAGCTTACTACCCCAGCCGAGTTTGCTGCGCAATACTTCAAAGTAGTTGTGACCTCGGGGATGTAACAGTTTGAGTTTATGGGGGCTTTTATTAATGTGTATTTCGTCTCCTGGTTGTACTGCTAAAGATACGTGCCCATCGCAGCTAACTAACATCTGGCCCGTTTTATTATTGGGAGAGATCACCATTTTTATATTGCTGTCGGCGTCAAGCACAATGGGGCGGCAGCTTAAGGTATGCGGAAACATGGGCACCAGTGTCATGGCGTTAAGGTTAGGCGTGACAATAGGGCCGCCAGCAGACAGTGAATAAGCGGTAGAGCCTGTTGGGGTGGCGACAATCATGCCGTCGGCGCGTTGGCTATACATAAAATGGCCATTGATATAGACCTCAAACTCAATCATGTGCGCAATTTTACCCGGATGTAACACCGCCTCATTCATCGCCGTATTACTGGCCTTGAGTTGGCCATGTCTGTGCACTTGTGCTTCAAGCAAAAAACGGTTTTCTGCCTGATAATCTCCTGCTAATAAACGCTCTAGCGGCTCTTCAAAACGGTCAGGCGATAGATCAGTTAAAAAGCCCAAGTTGCCACGGTTAACGCCTACAACAGCGACATCAAACCTGGCCAGTACGCGCGCTGCACCCAGCATATTACCGTCGCCGCCGACCACTATCGCTAAATCGGCGCGCTCGCCTAATTCTACCATTTCAAGCAGTTCTACATCATCGAGTTTGAGCTGTTCACCTACTCGACGCTCAATAACAACATTAATACCTAAATCAATAAGGTGTTTATATAAGGCCACTAAGGTTTGGTTGGCACCTTCATGATCGGGTTTGCCGATGAGAGCAATAGTTTTAAATTCGGTATCCATCAATATATATACCTGGTTGAGGGATGAGATAGGCAGAATGACTAGGGGTATCTAGCCGGATAATGCCTCATTCTAATTAACACTGTGTCTGAGAGCTAGCGCGTGATCAACAATCGCTATCATATTCTCTTGAATTCTGAGATACCGTCCCCCATATATGCTGGCAAGAGAGAATTTATACACTAGGAGACAAGATGAGCGATAAATCCCATCAGGCAGATACAGAGCAAGCGGGCGAGCAAGAGCCACACACCCTTGAAACACAAGAGACACCCATTGAGGCCGAGTTGCTCTCGCCCGATGCCGCTTATATTGCCGAACTAGAAAAGAAACTGGCCGATGCCACCGATACCGCTGCAACAGAAAAAGACAATGCGTTGCGGGCGTTGGCTGATATGGAAAACTTACGCCGCCGTTCGGCACAAGATGTTGATAAAGCGAGAAAGTTTGCACTAGAAAAATTCTCTAATGAATTACTGCCAGTTATCGATAGCTTAGAGCGAGCGCTTGAACATACCGATAAAGAAAGTGAAGCCTTGAAGGCTGTTTATGAAGGTGTTGAGTTAACACTTAAGTCTTTATTAGGTGCACTAGAAAAGTTTGGGGTGTTAGCCATCGATCCTGCCGGTGCGGTGTTTGATCCTAACAAGCATCAAGCCATGAGCATGGTTGAAAGTGATGAGGTAGCCCCCAATTCAGTGGTCGCTGTTATGATGAAGGGCTATGAGCTTAATGGCCGCGTACTACGTCCCGCTATGGTGATGGTAGCCAAAGGGCCGGCCATTGATACGCAAGCATAAGTACGCTGGTAAAGGCGGTAGGTCGTGTCATCAGCCTAAGACCGTAGGCGTAAAAATATCGGTTTTTTTATAAAAAAGTATGTGGTGTGCCTTGAAAGTGACTATCGGCAGCCACATATATAGATTAAAGCAACATACATAATGCTTATTATTTAATTCAAGATATTAGAGAGGAATTCATGGGCAGAATTATCGGCATCGATTTGGGTACTACTAACTCTTGCGTGTCTATTTTAGACGGCGATAACCCACGAGTAATAGAAAACGCCGAAGGTACTCGTACTACACCTTCCATCATTGCCTATGCTGATGATGGCGAAACCTTAGTGGGTCAGCCGGCAAAGCGTCAGGCGGTTACTAACCCACAAAACACTATTTTTGCCATCAAGCGTTTAATTGGTCGTCGTTTTGAAGATGAAGAAGTACAGCGTGACCTTAAAATCATGCCGTTCAAAATCGTTAAAGCCGACAACGGTGATGCATGGGTAGAAGCTAAAGATAAAAAAATGGCACCACCACAGGTGTCTGCTGAAATTCTGAAAAAAATGAAAACCACTGCTGAAGATTATTTAGGCGAAGCGGTGACAGAGGCGGTTATTACCGTGCCTGCTTACTTTAACGATGCACAACGTCAAGCAACTAAAGACGCGGGCCGTATTGCCGGCTTAGACGTTAAGCGTATTATTAACGAACCTACTGCGGCAGCGTTTGCTTATGGCGTTAATAAAACCAAAGGCGACCGCAAAGTTGCAGTATATGACTTAGGTGGTGGTACTTTCGATATCTCTATCATTGAAATTGATGAGATGGACGGCGAAAAGACCTTTGAAGTGTTGGCGACGAATGGCGACACCCACTTGGGTGGTGAAGACTTCGATAACCGCCTAATCACCTACTTGGTTGATGAGTTTAATCGTGAGCAAGGCTTTGACTTACGTAACGATATGCTGGCACTGCAGCGCTTAAAAGAAGCCGCAGAGAAAGCCAAGTGTGAGTTGTCTTCAGCTCAACAAACTGATGTGAACTTACCTTACATTACCGCTGATGCCTCAGGTCCTAAGCACCTGAACATTAAGCTGACTCGCGCCAAGCTTGAGTCTTTGGTAGATGACATGGTGAAGAAGTCATTAGACCCGGTTAAAACGGCATTAAAAGATGCCGGTCTGTCTGTTTCTGAAATTGATGATGTGATTTTGGTGGGTGGTCAAACCCGTATGCCACTAGTTCAGAAGGCGGTCAGTGACTTCTTTGGTCAAGACCCGCGTAAAGACGTTAACCCAGACGAAGCTGTTGCTGTGGGTGCTGCTATTCAAGGCGCCGTGTTGTCGGGTGACAAAACGGACGTATTGCTACTAGATGTAACACCTTTGTCTTTGGGTATTGAGACCATGGGCGGCGTGATGACAGCGGTGATCGACAAGAACACCACTATTCCTACTCGTAAGTCTCAAACTTTCTCTACCGCAGACGACAACCAAGCCGCCGTGACCATTCATGTGCTGCAAGGTGAGCGTAAGCGCTCTGGTGACAACAAGTCTTTAGGCCAGTTTAACCTAGAAGGCATTCGCCCTGCACCCCGTGGCTTACCACAAATTGAAGTGACTTTCGATTTGGATGCTGATGGTATTCTACACGTATCTGCGGCTGATAAAGACACAGGTAAAGAGCAGAAAATTACCATTAAATCTTCCTCTGGTTTGAGTGATGAAGAAGTAGAAGCCATGGTGCGTGAAGCGGAAGCTAACGTAGAAGAAGACAAGAAGTTTGAAGAACTCGTAAGCGCACGTAACCAAGCTGATGGTTTAGTACATGCTACTCGCAAACAGTTAGAAGAAGCCGGTGATGACTTAGCTGCTGATGACAAGAGCGCCATTGAAGCGGCCTTAGCTGAGCTAGAGACTGCTGCTCGCGGTGAAGACAAAGAAGAGATTGAAGCCAAGCAAACCACGCTGATGGAAGTCTCACAAAAGCTGATGGAAGTGGCACAAGCCAAAGCCCAAGCTGATGCTTCACAAACCGGTGAAGAGCCACAAGACGCCTCTGCTAAAACAGATGACGATGTGGTTGACGCTGAGTTTGAAGAAGTAAAAGAAGACAAGAAGTAAGCTAAATAAAGCGTATTAACGCGGCCAATGCGGGCGTTGGGTTGCCAACGCCCGCCTTTGTATTAACAGGACTCAGGTAAATTATCGGCCTATGTCAAAACGAGATTATTATGAAGTGCTCGGTGTCTCTAAAGGAGCCGAAGAGCGCGATATAAAGAAAGCGTATAAGCGGATGGCGATGAAGTATCACCCCGACCGCAATAAAACCGATGCTGACGCGGGTGATAAGTTTAAAGAAGCCACTGAAGCCTATGAAATACTCACCGACCCACAAAAGCGCGCCGCTTATGATCAATTTGGCCATGAAGGTGTCAATGGTCAACAAGGTGGTCACGGCTTTGGTGGTGGCGGTGGTGACTTTGGTGATATCTTTGGTGATGTCTTTGGCGATATCTTTGGTGGTGGTCAGCGCCGTCAGCAGCGGGCGGCCCGTGGGTCTGACTTGCGCTACAATATGGAGCTGACGCTAGAAGAAGCCGTGCGGGGCGTGACCAAAGAGATCAAAGTCCCCACCTTGGTGGGGTGTGATACTTGTGACAGCAGTGGGGCTAAAAAAGGCAGTAAAGCCGAAACCTGCTCAACTTGTCATGGTCAAGGTCAGGTGCAAATGCGCCAAGGTTTCTTTGCTGTACAGCAGCCGTGTCCGCATTGCCGTGGTAAAGGTAAGATTATTACCGATCCGTGCAATAAGTGTCATGGCGAAGGGCGCTATCAGAAGACCAAAACCTTATCGGTTAAAATTCCGGCCGGCGTAGATACGGGTGACCGTATTCGCTTGTCCGGTGAAGGTGAAGCCGGTGAAGCCGGTGCACCTACAGGTGACTTATACGTACAGATGCATGTACGTGATCATGAAATATTTATGCGTGATGGCAATAATTTATTTTGTGAAGTGCCGATAGGGTTTACCGCCGCGGCCCTGGGTGGAGAAGTAGAAGTCCCCACACTTGATGGCCGAGTGAAGCTTAAAATTCCGGCTGAAACGCAAACCGGTCGCCACTTTCGTCTAAAAGGCAAAGGGGTGCGCTCGGCGCGTAATGGCCAAATGGGTGACTTGGTATGCAAGGCCTATATTGAGACTCCGGTCAATTTAACCGAAGATCAGAAGGCATTGTTACGTCAATTAGAAGACTCGTGTGGTGGCATTGATGCGAATAAGCACCAGCCTAAAACCGAGGGTTTCCTCAAAGGAGTTAAGCGCTTCTTTGACGATTTGACCCGCTAAGTTAGCTGTACTAATCTGGGCTGCTTACCTAACAGCCCAGCGGCTGATACGGAATTTATAATATGAGCCCTTGTCGATGTTCGACAGGGCTCTTGTTGTTTTATTGTCTGAAAGGAACTGGGTTTTATTATGGCACAAACTCCTATGACGGTTGTTGGCGCACAAAAACTACGTGAAGAGCTAGACCACCTAAAGTCGGTATTACGTCCCCGAATTATTGCTGATATTGCAGAGGCTCGTGAGCACGGCGATTTAAAAGAAAATGCGGAGTATCATGCTGCACGTGAAGAGCAAGGTTTCTGTGAAGGGCGTATTCAAGAAATTGAAGGTAAGTTGTCTAACGCACAAATTATTGATGTGACCAAGCTACCTAATACCGGCAAAATTATTTTTGGCACTACTGTTGATTTGTTTAAAGTGGACGATGAAAAAGAAATTACCTATCGCATTGTGGGTGATGACGAATCGGACATTAAAGCGAATTTAATTTCAGTAAACTCACCGATTGCACGTGGACTGATTGGAAAAGAAGTTGACGATGTTGCTGTCGTTAAAACGCCCGGCGGTGAAGTAGAGTACGAAATAATAAAGGTGCAATACCTGTAATCTCGACACTTGTAACCTCCAACGACGAGATTAGTGAGGTGCTTGCTTTTTGAGAAGTAAGGGTGGCTGTCTGCACCTTTTAATTGCACATAAAAACGGCAGACGCGAATCGCATCTGCCGTTTTTGTTTGTTCTCGGCATGAGCCTGTTCAGCCGTTAAGCGGTCATCGCTTGCTATTAAAGATTATGCGCGAGGTAAACTGATTTTTTTATCGTCGCTCGGGCGGTACAATGACAGCACATGGCCAACATTTTGTACTTTGAGTGCGCCTGTTTCTCGGATAATGGCGTCCATGATCAGCGCTTTGACTTCTCTGTCTTCAGCCGCAACTTTGACTTTGATCAGCTCATGGAAGTTTAGGGCGAGATCTATTTCAGCGAGTACGCCTTCGGTTAGACCGTGTTGGCCAAGTAATACCACTGGTTTAAGGTGGTGAGCCAAACCTTTTAAGTATTGTTTTTGCTTATTCGTCAGCGTCATTGCAAAATGCTTCAGTTAATAGGTTGAAAGGGGGCTATTGTACCCCCATCTACACTGTAATGGTAATAGCAGGGCGATAATTTAATGGCCAATAAAAAACGCTCAGCCAGTTCATCACGCTGGCTTAAAGAGCATTTTGACGATAAATATGTAAAACAAGCACAAAAAAGAGGTCTACGCTCGCGGGCTGTATTCAAAATAGAAGAATTACAAGGTCGTGACCGGCTGTTAAAGCAAGGCATGACGGTGGTGGATTTAGGTGCTGCTCCCGGCGGCTGGAGCCAGTATTGCGCAGAGCAAGTAGGGCATAAAGGGCAAGTGATAGCTTGTGATTTATTGCCCATGGATGCCATCGCCGGGGTTGATTTTTTACAAGGTGACTTTAGGGATGAGGAAGTGCTTAATGCATTACTCGTGCGGGTAGGCGAAGATAAGGTGGATGTTTTGTTGTCTGACATGGCGCCTAACATGAGCGGAACGCGTGAAGTCGACCAGCCTAAATCCATGTATTTAGTGGAATTAGCTTTGGATATGTGCCGACAAGTGCTTGCACCCAAAGGCAGCTTTGTGGTGAAAGTGTTTCAAGGCGCGGGATTTGATGAGTTTCTATTAGAAGTGAGGCGCGGCTTTAGTTCCGTTAGAGTAAGAAAACCCGATTCGTCGCGACCGAGGTCGCGCGAAGTGTACATTGTAGCTACAGGCTTTAAACTGTAGTACTCTCAGAGTCATAAACTGTCATCCGGTGAGGTTAGTAATTTGAGTGACATGGCGAAAAATTTGATCTTATGGTTGGTCATAGCCGTGGTGTTGATGTCGGTATTCCAGAGCTTTAGCCCTAGCGAGCCCAATGGACGCCAAACGGACTACACTACCTTCGTACAGGAAGTAGCCCAAGGGCAAATTCGTGAAGTACGTATGGACGGTCAAACGGTTCAAGGTGTTAAGCGCAGTGGTGATCGTTTTACCACTATTCTGCCTGCACAAGATCCCCAACTGCTAAACGATTTATTAAATAATAACGTGCGCGTAGTGGGTGAAAAGCCTGAAGAGCCAAGCTTACTTACGTCGATCTTTATTTCATGGTTCCCCATGTTATTGTTGATTGGCGTGTGGGTGTTCTTTATGCGCCAAATGCAAGGCGGCGGTGGCGGTAAAGGCGCCATGAGCTTTGGTAAAAGTAAGGCGCGCCTCATGGGCGAAGACCAAATCAAAACCACCTTTGCTGATGTGGCAGGGTGTGATGAAGCTAAAGAAGACGTCGCTGAGTTGGTGGATTACTTACGTGACCCTAGCCACTTCCAAAAGTTAGGTGGGCGTATACCGACGGGGGTGCTGCTAGTCGGCCCTCCGGGTACCGGTAAAACCTTGTTGGCCAAAGCTATTGCGGGTGAAGCTAAAGTTCCCTTCTTTACTATCTCGGGGTCTGACTTTGTTGAAATGTTTGTGGGTGTGGGCGCATCTCGGGTGCGTGACATGTTTGAGCAAGCGAAGAAGTCATCACCTTGTATTATTTTTATTGATGAAATAGATGCGGTTGGCCGTAAGCGTGGCGCTGGCATGGGCGGCGGTCACGATGAGCGTGAGCAAACGCTTAACCAAATGCTGGTTGAAATGGACGGCTTTGAAGGCAACGAAGGTGTGATTGTTATTGCCGCCACTAACCGCCCTGACGTATTAGATCCAGCCTTGTTGCGTCCTGGTCGTTTTGACCGTCAAGTTGTGGTTGGATTGCCTGATGTACGTGGTCGTGAGCAAATACTGAAAGTCCATATGCGTCGTGTGCCGTTAGGCGAGGACGTTAAGCCGAGCTTGATTGCACGAGGTACCCCAGGCTTCAGTGGTGCAGACTTGGCCAACTTGGTGAACGAAGCAGCCTTGTTTGCGGCGCGTTCTTCACGCCGAGTGGTGTCCATGGAGGAGTTTGAAAAGGCAAAAGATAAGATCATGATGGGTGCTGAGCGCCGTTCTATGGTGATGTCTGAAGATGAGAAAGCCATGACGGCTTACCATGAAGCGGGCCATGCCATTGTTGGACGCATGGTGCCAGAGCATGATCCGGTTTATAAAGTGTCGATTATTCCTCGTGGCCGTGCCCTAGGTGTGACTATGTATCTGCCTGAACAAGATCGCTTTAGCTACAGTAAACAGCTACTGGAGTCGATGATTTCTAGCCTTTATGGTGGCCGCTTAGCGGAAGAGATTATTTATGGCTTTGATAAAGTGACCACTGGTGCGTCTAACGACATTGAGCGGGCTACAGATATTGCCCAAAAAATGGTCACTCAGTGGGGCCTGTCTGAAAAGTTAGGGCCACTACTGTATGCAGAAGAAGAGGGTGAAGTGTTTATGGGCGGCTCTGGCGGCAAGGTTAAACACTTGTCTGATGAAACGGCCAAATTAATTGACGCTGAAGTAAAAGAGCTGATTGAGCGTAACTTTCAACGTGCTAAGAAAATATTGCTGGATAACATCGACATACTGCATGCCATGAAGGATGCACTAATGAAGTATGAAACCATTGATGCCAAGCAAATTGATGATTTAATGGCACGTCGCGAAGTGCGCACCCCAGATGATTGGGAAGAGTCAGATGATACTCCGCAAGGCCCCACTGCGAGTGCGGGTGACAGTGGCGCAGATAAGGTGACGGAGCATGACGCAAATAAAGACGAACAGTCTAAGTCAGATGCCCCTGAGGTTAATAAGCCGAGCGATATCACCGGTCATTAATATTTTATGATAAATTAAGCCTCGAACATCACTTGTTCGGGGCTTTTTTGTTTAAAGAGATGGTTTTATGCTGTTATCAAGCAAATCTAGAACGCTAAACTTATCGACTCCCCGCATTATGGGGATACTTAACCTCACCCCTGATTCGTTTTCTGATGGTGGCCAGTTTGTTGGTCAAGACGCTGCACTGCGCCATGCTTTACAGATGGTTAAGGATGGCGCTGCTATTATAGATGTGGGCGGTGAGTCAACCAGACCTGGTGCCGCAGCAATAACAGCGCAAGCAGAGTTAGACCGAGTTATTCCTGTGATTGAGTTATTACGTCAAGAGCTAGACTGCTGGATTTCTATTGATACCAGTAAAGCTGTGGTGATGGGCGAGGCAGTCTCAGTGGGGGCCGACTTAATCAACGATATTCGTGCATTGCGAGAGCCTGATGCCTTACAAGTAGCTGCCGACAGTCATGCGGCTGTGTGTTTAATGCATATGCAAGGCTTGCCGAGAACCATGCAGCAGGCGCCTAATTATGATGATGTTACTGCTGAAGTAGCGCAATTTTTGGCACAACGTGTGGCCGCGTGTGAGCAAGTGGGCATTGAACGCGGCCGCATCTGTCTTGATCCCGGTTATGGCTTTGGCAAGCAGTTAGCGCATAATTACGAGCTGCTGGCTAAGGTGGGGCAATTGCATCAGTTAGGGCTCCCGTTGCTAGCGGGCATGTCTCGCAAGTCTATGTTAGGGCAGTTAGTAGGACGAGAAGTGGATCAGCGCCTTGCAGCAGGCTTGGCGGCGCATTTATTTGCGTTGAGTCAAGGAGTACAAATATTGCGGGTACATGATGTAAAAGATATGGCAGACGCCATAACAGTATGGCAATACGCCACCGATTATCAGGGATAAAACATGAGTAGAAAATATTTTGGTACTGACGGTATTCGCGGTCGAGTGGGTGATTATCCCATCACCCCTGAATTTGTTATGAAGCTCGGCTGGGCGGCAGGTAAAGTGCTATCAAAAACGGGCACTAAAAAAGTACTCATTGGTAAAGACACCCGCATTTCTGGCTATATGTTGGAATCTGCATTAGAGGCAGGTTTATCGGCTGCAGGGCTGCAAGCGGCGTTATTAGGCCCGATGCCAACACCTGCGATTGCCTATTTGACTCGCACCTTTAGGGCCGAGGCTGGCATTGTGATCAGCGCCTCTCATAATCCTTATTTTGATAATGGCATTAAATTTTTCTCTCATGACGGCACTAAGCTGCCCGATGAGGTTGAGTTAGCCATAGAGGCCATGTTAGATCAGCCCATGGACTGTGTGGCATCGGAATACTTAGGTAAAGCCAGCCGTATTAATGACGCAGCTGGGCGTTATATTGAGTTTTGTAAAAGCACGTTTCCATCAGAAATGCACCTCGATGGGTTGACCATTGTTATCGACTGTGCTCATGGTGCAACCTATCATATTGCCCCTGCAGTATTCAGTGAGCTGGGAGCCAAAGTAATCCGTATTGGCTGTGACCCAAATGGGGTTAATATTAATGATAAGGTGGGCTCCACTGCACCTGAGGCGCTAATTGCTGCGGTACTAGAGCACGAGGCCGACTTAGGGATTGCCTTTGACGGTGACGGCGACCGGTTAGCGATGGTGGATCATAGTGGCACCTTGCTCGATGGCGATCAGCTGCTGTATATAATGGCGCAAGATGCCATTAAACGTGATGCGCTGGGGGGAGGCGTGGTCGGGACTCTAATGACTAACATGGCATTAGAGCTGGCTTTGACAAAGCAAGATATCCCATTTGTGCGTGCCAAAGTGGGTGACCGTTATGTATTAGAGCAACTGAAACGCCACGGTTGGAAGTTGGGTGGAGAGAATTCAGGGCATATTATCAGTCTTGATCACAACACTACGGGCGATGGCATTGTTGCATCATTACAAGTATTGCGGGTGATGGTTGCAGGCAATCAACGTTTGCAAGACTTAGAAAAATGGCTGCCGCTCTATCCGCAAGTACTAAATAATGTGCGCTTTCAGGTAGGGACAGATCCACTCAACTGTGAACAAGTACAGCATAGAGTGAAGGTTGCAGAGCAAGAGTTAGCCGGAAACGGGCGGGTATTATTAAGAAAGTCAGGCACAGAGCCGGTGATCCGGGTGATGGTTGAAGGGCCTGAATTAGATCAAGTAAGTCGCTTGGCGCAATATATTGCTGAAGCCATTCCTACAGCCTAGGTAAACGACGTTAAACAGGCGATGTAATCTGCATTTTGCTGGCTTTTTGCCCACTTGCGTGATTATTTGTAAATTACGCTTGTATCGGGCGTAGGGTCTGGTTAATATTAGCCCCGCTCCGGACAGTAGTCTGATGCGGGGCTCAGACGTCAAGCATAGGGTAAGCTGATGTACGAAATTCTTTTAGTTATTTATCTGCTGATTGCATTAAGCCTAATTGGTTTAGTTTTAATACAGCAAGGTAAAGGTGCCGATATGGGTGCCTCATTTGGAGCAGGTGCTTCCAATACAGTTTTTGGCTCAGGTGGGTCGGGTAATTTTTTAACAAAAGTTACCACTCTACTTGCTGCCGGTTTCTTTGTCGTGAGCTTAGCGCTAGGTAATCTATCAAGCAATAGCTCACAGAAAGGAAGCGAATGGGAAGATCTTTCTGAGCCAGTTGCGCAAGAAAGTGTCATTCCGGGTAACGAAGCTGTAAAAGTAAATAACAGCGACGTACCAGAGTAAAAGTTTAGCCGTGGTGGTGGAATTGGTAGACACGCTATCTTGAGGGGGTAGTGCCTGTATGGGCGTGCGGGTTCAAGTCCCGCTCACGGCACCAAAATTAAGTTAGGTTGAGTTTTAGACTCAAATTAACTATAATTTTTATGTTTTCGGACGCGGGATGGAGCAGTTTGGTAGCTCGTCGGGCTCATAACCCGAAGGTCGTCGGTTCAAATCCGGCTCCCGCAACCAATTCCTCACATTTATTGCTGTTAATACCGTATAGACTCGGGGAGTGATAAATGGTTGTCGTAAGACAACAGTCAGGGTCCAGGTGAATAGCCCCGATTTGATGATCGGGGCTTTTTGTTATCTGCACTTTAGTATCAGGTTATACTGGTACACATTCACTGGGCTGCGAGCCCTTTTTTTGTTTTCGGAGGGGTAGCTTTGGCTACATTGGAACAACGATTAACCGAGATGTTAACAGAGCCGGTTGAGGCCTTAGGTTTTGAATTGCTTGGGCTTGAATACGTACGTGCTGGCAAGCATTCAACCTTGCGTTTGTATATCGACCATGAAAACGGTATTGAAGTCACAGATTGTGCCGACGTTAGTCGGCAAGTAAGTGCCGTGTTAGACGTGGAAGATCCCATTTCTACCGAATATGATCTGGAAGTGTCTTCTCCGGGTATGGCTCGCCCCCTATTTAAGCCAGCTCATTATCAGGCCATTATTGGTCAGAAAGTGGAGTTATCTCTACGTATGGCGGTGAATAATCGTCGTAAATTGAGTGGGCTTTTGGTGGCGGTAGACGACACCATGATCAGTCTGGAGGTTGACGGAACCGCGTTTCCTGTTGCCTTCGCTAATATCCAAAAAGCACATCTGGTTCCGAACTTTGACTAACGAGGCGGTCGGACATGAATAAAGAAATACTGCTGGTAGTTGATGCCGTTTCTAATGAAAAGGCGTTGCCCCGGGAAAAAATTTTTGAAGCGCTAGAAACCGCGCTGGCTACGGCCACTAAAAAGAAATACGAAGGAGATATCCTAGTACGCGTCGAAATCGATCGTAAAAGTGGTAACTTTGAAACTTTCCGCCGCTGGCAAGTGGTGGAAGAGCAAGAATCGTTAACAAACCCCTATGGCGAAATAACGCTAGAGGCGGCTCAGATTGATGAGCCAGAGATTCAAGTTGGCGACTTTGTTGAAGATGAAATTGAATCTGTCACCTTCGACCGTATCACCACTCAAACAGCCAAGCAGGTTATCGTACAAAAAGTACGTGAAGCCGAGCGGATGCAGGTGGTTGAGCAATTTAAAGATCAAGAAGGTGAAATTATTACCGGTGTTGTGAAAAAAGCGACCCGGGAAAACGTTATCTTAGATTTGGGCAACAACGCCGAAGCGGTGATCTTTCGTGAAGACATGCTACCCCGTGAAACGGTACGCAGCGGTGACCGTGTACGTGGATTACTGTATGCCGTTCGCCCAGAAGCCCGTGGTGCTCAGCTATTTGTTAGCCGCAGTAATCCCGACTTCTTAAAAGAGCTCTTTCGCATTGAAGTGCCAGAAATTGGTGAAGAAATTATCGAAATCATGGGGGCTGCTCGTGATCCAAGTAGCCGCGCTAAAATTGCCGTTAAAACCAACGACCGACGCATTGATCCTATTGGCGCTTGTGTGGGGATGCGTGGTGCCCGTGTGCAAGCGGTATCAGGTGAATTAAACGGTGAGCGTGTTGATATTGTCTTATGGGACGATAACCCAGCCCAGTTTGTTATTAACGCCATGGCCCCGGCGGATGTAGCCTCTATTATTGTCGATGAAGACAGCCACTCTATGGATATTGCTGTAGAGTCGGGTAACTTGGCGCAAGCCATTGGCCGTAATGGTCAAAACGTACGTTTAGCGGCTCAGCTGACAGGCTGGGAGTTGAATGTAATGACAGTAGAAGACTTACAGAGTAAACACCAGGTTGAAAGTGACAAAATCATTAACTTGTTTATCCAACACTTGGATATTGATGATGATTTTGCAAGTTTACTGATGGAAGAAGGCTTTTCTTCTTTAGAAGAAATTGCTTACGTACCGATCAGCGAGCTGTTGAGCGTAGAGGGCTTAGATGAGGAGATGGTTGAGGAGCTGCGCAAGCGTGCTAAAGCGGCCTTAACGACTCAAGCGCTAGCGCAAGAAGAATCATTCGATGGGGTGGAGCCGGCAGAAGATCTGCTCGCACTGCCCTCCATGACCCGGGAGCTGGCTTATGCGCTTGCCGCCCGTGGTGTTGCGGATTTGGAACAACTAGCAGAGCAGGGCATAGACGATCTTGAAGGAATGGAAGATCTAAGTGAAACCCTGGCCGGGGAGCTAATAATGGCGGCCCGTAATATCTGTTGGTTTGGGGACCAAACCGAAGAATAAGTTCAGCGGAGGTAAATGAATGGCAGAAGTTACATTATCGCAGCTCGCCAGCGACATAGACACATCGGTTGATCGTCTTGTACAGCAGTTTCGTGAAGCCGGTATCGAGAAGTCGACCGGTGATAGCGTATCGGAAACCGAAAAGGCCGATTTGCTGAATCATTTAAAACAACAGCACGGTGCGCAGGCTGAAGAGCCCAAGCGCATGACGTTGCAACGTAAAACTATGAGCACCTTAAGCGTGCCCGTGGTGGGTGGAAAGAGCAAAGCTGTTCAGGTTGAAGTACGAAAAAAGCGAACCTATGTGAGACGTGATACTGCTGAAGAGCAGCAACGTCAACAGGAAGCTGAAGAGCAAGCGCGCCTAGAGGCACAAGCGCAAGCTCATCGTGAAACCGAAGAGCAAGCTAAGCGTGAAGCACAAGAAAAAGCCAAGCGTGAAGCGCAAGAGAAAGCCAAGCATGACGCGGAAGAAAAAGCCCGCCAGGCTCAGCTGCAAGCTCAGAACACCAAAGAGCAGGGGAAAGTAGCCCCGAAAAGCAAAGAGCAGAAAAAGGTGGACGACATGGCGAAAAGCGAAGCAGAAAAATTGAAGCAGCAGCGTGAGCAAGAAATTGTCCGCAAGGCTGAGCAAGATGCCAAAGATAAAGCGGAAGAAGTTCGTAAGTTGGCAGAAGCAAACGAAAAGCGTTGGGCCGAAGAAGCTGCCGCTGAGAAAAAACCAGAAGAACAAGCAGATTACCATGTAATGACGAATGCTCACGCAAAAGCGGCAGAGGATGAAGCTGATAAGAGTGAAGAGCAAAAAGCCCGTCGTAGCACTGGTGGTAAGAAGCGCAAAGGCGGTAGAAATAAAGAAGATCGTGAAAATCGCGAAAGCCGTAACGAGCGCCTTCGCAAAGGTAAACGCGCTAAAGTATCTATGCCTAACTCAATGAAGCACGGCTTTCAAAAGCCGGCGCAAACACTTAACCGTGACGTTGAAATTGGTGAAACCATTACTGTTGCCGAGTTGGCAAACAAGATGGCCGTTAAAGGTGCTGCTGTTATCAAGGTGATGATGAAAATGGGTGCCATGGCAACCATTAATCAGGTGATTGACCAAGAAACAGCTCAGCTAGTGGCAGAAGAAATGGGTCACAAAGTGACACTGCGTCGCGAAAACGAGTTAGAAGAGCATGTATTGTCTGATCGCGATACTAACGCTGAAAGCCAAACTCGTGCACCCGTAGTGACTATTATGGGTCACGTTGACCATGGTAAGACATCAACGCTTGATTATATTCGTCGCGCTAAAGTTGCCTCTGGCGAAGCCGGTGGTATTACCCAGCATATTGGTGCTTACCACGTAGATACAGACAATGGTTCTATTACCTTTTTAGATACTCCTGGTCACGCGGCCTTTACCTCTATGCGTGCTCGTGGTGCCAGTGCTACCGATATCGTTATCTTGGTTGTGGCAGCAGATGATGGTGTTATGCCACAGACGATTGAAGCTATTCAGCACGCTAAAGCGGCGAGTGTGCCGCTGATTGTTGCAGTCAACAAGATGGATAAACCGGAAGCGGATATCGATCGTGTTAAGAATGAACTGGCTCAGCACGGCGTAATGTCGGAAGACTGGGGCGGAGAAAATATCTTTGCTTATATCTCTGCTAAAACCGGTGACGGTGTTGATGAACTACTAGAGTCGGTATTATTGCAAGCTGAAGTATTAGAGCTAAAAGCGATACGTGAAGGCATGGCATCGGGTGTGGTCATTGAGTCTCGCCTTGATAAAGGGCGTGGTCCAGTGGCAACAATACTGGTACAAGAAGGTACGCTAAACCAAGGTGATATCGTATTATGTGGCCTAGAATATGGCCGAGTACGTGCGATGCGTGATGAGCTAGGCCGTGATGTGAAGACCGCAGGTCCTTCTATTCCGGTTGAAATTTTAGGCTTATCAGGTGTACCTGCTGCAGGTGATGAAGCGACTGTGGTACGTGACGAGAAAAAAGCCCGTGAAGTGGCGCTGTATCGTCAAGGTAAATTCCGTGATGTTAAGCTGGCACGTCAGCAAACGGCGAAGCTTGAAAACATGTTTGCGAACATGGAAGAGGGCCAAGTAGCGGAAGTGAACCTAGTACTGAAAGCCGATGTACAAGGGTCCATTGAAGCCATTGCTGATTCACTGCAAAAACTGTCTACTGACGAAGTTAAAGTGAAAATTATTGGCTCAGGCGTAGGTGGTATTACCGGTACTGATGTAAGCCTAGCGGCGGCATCGAATGCCATTATCTTAGGCTTTAACGTGCGTGCCGATGCTTCTGCTCGTAAGATGATTGAAGCTGAAGATATTGACTTGCGTTATTACAGCGTGATCTATGAATTGCTAGATGAAGTGAAGCAGGCCATGAGCGGCATGTTGGCACCTGAGTTTAAGCAAGAGATAATTGGTCTGGCCGAGGTGCGTGACGTATTCCGTTCGCCTAAGTTTGGTGCTGTTGCGGGTTGTATGGTGACCGAAGGTAACGTTAAACGTAGTAACCCAATTAGGGTATTACGTGATAACGTGGTTATCTATGAGGGTGAGCTAGAATCACTGCGTCGCTTTAAAGACGATGTGCAAGAAGTGCGTAATGGCATGGAATGTGGTATCGCCGTTAAGAACTACAATGACGTACGTACGGGCGACCAAATAGAAGTCTTCCAAATTGTAGAAGTACAGCGCAGCCTGTAATAGGGACATAAACGGCCAGTATACTGGCCGTTAAAAGAATACAGCCAGTTGTGTGTTGTTTTCTTTTGTCATCTAATATGTATTAAGGGGCCTAAAGGCTCCTTTTTTGATGGGGTAGTAGCATTATGGCGAGAGAATTTAGTCGTGCCCGCCGGGTTGGGCAGGAGTTGCAAAAAGAAATAGCGATGATCTTGCAGCGGGAAATAAAAGATGATCGCCTTAAATTGGTCACCGTCTCGGGTGTCGATCTATCGAAAGACTTAAGTTATGCCAAAGTCTTCGTCACTTTTTTAGAAAATGATCCACAAAAAATAGAAGAAGGCATGAAGGTACTAAAAGATGCCAGTGGCTTTATTCGCTCGCTGGTGGGTAAAGCTATGCGTTTGCGCATCACGCCGGAGTTACGCTTTGCCTATGATCAAAGCTTGGTGGAAGGGGTGCGTATCTCAAGCTTGGTTTCGAACACCATTGCTGAAGATAATCGCCGGATACAAGAAAGTGGGCGCAGTGAAGACGATCAAGAACAAGAGAAAAAGGATTAATCATGGGGCGTCAGCGTCGATTTCGTGGCCGTGATGTAGACGGCATTTTATTGTTAGATAAGCCCGCAGGCATTACTTCTAACGATGCGTTACAACAGGTTAAGCGTATTTATGCCGCGGCTAAAGCGGGTCATACCGGGGCACTTGATCCTTTAGCTACCGGCATGTTGCCTATTTGCTTAGGCGAGGCGACTAAGTTTTCTCAGTTTTTATTAGAAGCCGATAAACGCTATCGGGTGGTCGCTAAATTGGGACAACGCACCAATACCAGCGATGCTGATGGCGAAGTGGTGGAAACGAGGCCGGTTAAGGTCACAGAACAAGAGTTAGCCGCTGCACTGGAGCCATTTCGTGGTCAAAGTGAGCAAATACCTTCAATGTACTCGGCGCTGAAGTACCAAGGAAAGCCGTTATATCAATATGCCCGCGAAGGGATAGAGGTACCGCGAGAGTCACGTCCGATCACAGTGTATGAGTTGACGCTGATCCGCTTTAGCGATGATGAAGTCGAATTAGAAGTGCACTGTAGTAAAGGGACTTATATTCGTACCATTGTTGATGATCTCGGTGAGGCTTTAGGCTGCGGGGCCCATGTGGCTGTATTACGCCGCTTAGCGGTCGCCACCTATCCCACAGAGCGCATGGTCACGCTAGAGCAGCTAGACAATATGTTAGCTCATTGTCGTGAGCAAGAAATATTACCTCGTCTTGAGCTAGACCCACTTTTGTTGCCTATGGACACAGCCGTTGCCAGTTTAGTGGAAGTGAACATGTCTGAGTTGGTTGCCGGTTACATTCTTCATGGACAAGCGGTTCAGGTATCCGGTGCGCCACTCGAGGGGCAGGTCAGAATGACAGTGGGTGAAGAGCATCGCTTTATTGGTGTGGGCGAAATTGACGATGATGGCAAAGTGGCTCCTAAGCGCTTGGTTCGTTAATGTGTAAGCATGAAGATAATTGCATAATCAGGTTACTTTCTGGTTGCTAACACTCTCTTAACTGGTAGAATGCGCAGCTCGCTTCCTGCTGAATTAGTGATCGGCTGGAAAATCATTCATCTCTTTGGAGTACAAAAGATGTCACTAAACGCTGAAACTAAAGCTCAAATTGTTGCTGATCATGCACGTGGCGAAGGCGACACAGGCTCACCTGAAGTTCAGGTAGCTTTGTTAAGCGCACAAATCAACCACTTGCAAGGTCACTTTAAGCAGCACATCCATGATCATCACAGCCGTCGTGGTCTGCTGCGCATGGTATCTCAGCGCCGTAGCTTGCTGGATTACCTAAAGCGTAAAGACGTTGCGCGTTACAGTGCACTGATCACTAAACTGGGTCTGCGTCGTTAATCGACACATTCAGTTTAATAAAAAGGGCCTTAGGGCCCTTTTTTGTTGGCTGATTTTTAGCTCAGACCACGGGCTGCGCTGTGCTTTGACCGATAATAAAGTATACTGTATGGCTAAATTAAAAGATTAAATATATTAAGGAATCTACAACGTGAATCCTATCGTAAAAACTTTCCAGTATGGTGAACATACAGTAACGCTTGAAACGGGTGTGATTGCCCGTCAAGCCAGTGGCGCAGTGATGGCCAGCATTGGTGATACCGCTGTGTTAGTGACTGTGGTTGGCAAGCGCCAAGCCGATGAAAGCAAAGACTTTTTTCCGCTAACCGTGAACTACCAAGAGCGTACTTATGCCGCAGGCCGTATTCCTGGTAGCTTCTTTAAGCGTGAAGGCCGCCCTACGGAAGGCGAAACACTGACATCGCGGTTAATCGACCGTCCGATCCGTCCTTTGTTTCCCGATGGATTCAAAAATGAAGTACAGGTGATTGCCACCGTGGTGTCGGTTAACCCTGAAATTGCCCCGGATATTATTTCATTGTTGGGGACTTCAGCGGCGTTGGCTATTTCAGGCATGCCGTTTGCAGGTCCGATTGGTGCCGCCCGCGTGGGTTATATGAATGGCGAATATGTGCTTAACCCCAGTGTTAGTGAGCTTGAAAACAGCGAGCTAGACTTAGTGGTCGCCGGCACTGAAAACGCCGTGCTAATGGTAGAGTCTGAAGCAAATATTTTGCCAGAAGACGTAATGCTAGGTGCCGTTGTCTATGGCCACGAGCAATTAAATACTGCCATTCAAGCAATTAAAGAATTTGCCGCTGAGGTAGCGACACCTGCGTGGA
>NZ_JBQDEX010000035.1:20442-22079 GCF_052084945.1 Oceanisphaera sp. | reverse complement strand
TGGTATCGTTGTCCCTCGGTCAGCTGCCGATAACTCATGTTGTAACTCACTTTTTGGTCGAAAAGTAAGATACCACATGTAGGTGATTGGCCTCTCTTCGAACTATCCCATTACATGAGTGTTGCGGTTATTATCTGAATTCAGGTTTTATTAATAATAAATTTTACTGTTTTTAATAGTGCGCCTTTGTTTTTATGCACAACTTTTTTTGCATTGTTGCCTCTGTAGGTGATTAAATGGGGGTTTTTAAATAGATGAAAAAGGTGCTCGCTAAGTTTGTTGCTAGATTTAACTTTTAATAATGCGTTAGAATTATTTAATGAATGACTGATATCACTAAAATTAAATATTGATGGTCCTGTAATAACTGGCTTAGCTAATGCTGCAGGCTCTAATAAGTTATGACCACCGCGTTCAATTAAGCTGCCGCCCACAAAGGCGACATCGGCTGAAGCTAGCATAATAGGCAGCTCACCCATGGTGTCTCCTACATACACTTGTGTTGTGGTTGTTGTAGACCCTGTGGTTCTGCGAGCGATATTAAATCCTTGCTCAGTCGCTAACTGTACGACTTGATCAAAGCGTTGAGGATGGCGAGGTACCAGAATTAACAATGCATCGGGTAGCTGTGCTAACAGTTGTTGATGAGCGGCTAATACTTGTTCATCTTCACCTTCGTGGGTAGAAGCGGCAATCCACACTGGGCGCTTAGCGCCAAGCTGCTTTCGTAGCTGCTGCCCTTGCTGAATGATTTCATCGTCGTACTCAATATCAAATTTAATAGAGCCTGTAATACTGAGTTTTTCTGCTGCTAAGCCCAAAGCGGCAAAACGTTCTGCATCATCTTGATGTTGACAACAAATATGCCTGATATTGTTCGATAAAAGATTAAAAACACCTTGAAACTGACGATAACGTGCAGCCGAACGTTCCGATAATCGCGCATTCAGCACCATCACGGGGAGTTGGCGTTTACCGCAAACTGTTAGCCAATTAGGCCAAAGTTCCGTTTCCATAATCAGCAAGGCGCGAGGGCGAACGCGCCGTAAAAAAAGCGCCACCGCCCACGGAAAATCTAGCGGCGCATAGCGATGCTCAATTAAATCACCTAACTTTTCTGCCAAATCAGCACCAGTACGAGTGGTGGTAGTGACTAAAATAGGCAAGTCGGGTCGCTCAACTTTTAATGCCTTAATTAACGGCGTAGCGGCGACCATTTCACCTACACTGACTGCATGTAACCAAACGGGGTGCGTTTGCTGAGTTTTTGCCACCCAACCCAAATGCTCGGGCCAGCGTTTGCCAAAGCTAGGCTTGCCTTTTTTCGGCCAATATAGCATTGCAAGTAATAGCGGGCTGAATAAGTGAATAAGCAAGTTATAGAGTAAACGATATATCATGAGTTACCGAGACGTAGCGATCAGATGTTCTGATGCCATCAATTGCTTAATGGCGGTCAATACTTTTTCTGCCGGCAGCTCTTTAAGACACTTTAAATGGCCAAGCGGACATTCGCGCTTAAAGCAGGGCCGACACTCAATATCGGTATGCACAATGGCAACTTTTTCAGCCAGTGGCGGCGTGTACTTAGGTGACGTTGAGCCATAGATGGCCACTAACGGGCGCTGCAAAGCGGC
>NZ_JBQDEX010000035.1:0-20342 GCF_052084945.1 Oceanisphaera sp. | reverse complement strand
TGTACTTAGGTGACGTTGAGCCATAGATGGCCACTAACGGGCGCTGCAAAGCGGCCGCGATGTGCATGAGTCCTGAGTCATTCGTCACTACTATGGCACTTAATGCCATAAGGTCAATTGCCTGATGTAATGACGTATTTCCAGCCAATATATGACAATGTTTTTGGTGCTTAGTCTGCAAATAATGACGAATCGCTTCGGCGACGGGAATATCCTTAGCCGAGCCAAATATCCATACCTGCTTACCTTGTTCAATTTGCTGCTTAGCCACTTCAGCATAATGTTGCTCGGGCCAACGCTTAGACGGACCAAACTCGGCGCCTGGGCACAGGCTGACGATCGGTTTTTTTTTGTTGAGTTTTAGCTTAACCAAGGCTTGCTGTTGATTATTTTGATCAATGCGTAATGCCGGCCAAGGTATTGCTGGTATGCAGTGACTGTTTTTCATCTCAAGTTTGGGATAAGCCAAAGCCGCATAACGTTCAACCATAAGCGGAAAGTCAGTCTTGTTACTGCGTAAATCATTCAGCAGACCATAACGAGATTCACCTTTCCAGCCGGTACGCTTTTTAATGCCGGCAAACAGCGGAATCAGCGACGATTTCAATGAGTTAGGCTGCACTATGGCCCAGTCGTAACTCTCGTTTGCCAGCGTGCGGCCAAGGCGAAATCGCTCGCCCAGCTTAAAGTCACCGTGCCCCAGCGGCATTACAATAGCCTTATCGACTTGTGGCATCCGCTCAAGTAGCGTGCAGCACCAAGCTGGAGCCATTACATGCAGCTCAGCATCGGGGTGGCGTTGTTTAAGGCTGATGTACAAACTTTGCGACATCACCATGTCGCCCACCCAAGATGGGCCTATTACTAGTAGTTTCATGATCACTTATCTATCGATGCCAGTCTTCATATAGTAACATAAACTACGGTTAGGGCTGCGACCTATGAGTGAGTGAATAATGATTGGAACAGGTAACCTTGAGCTAAAAAAATTACTGAGTAACAAAGAGTGTGAATTTGTTTCGCTAGGGTATAATTGTGACGTTGCTTATCTTTTAAGATATACAGGGTTAAGAAATAAAGCCTATCCATTTGATTGGTGTATTACACCTAATAATTCAGTGTTAGCGCTGCTGAAAAATCATTTTGAAGATTTCCTTGACATAGAAAATTTATCTTACTCTGAACCACATAATGCTACTTTTTTTGAAGGTGAAGGTAAGCAGATAGTTGAATCAGATAAAGTAGTTGTTAGTGCTTGTTGCAGTCAACATGATATGGTTTTTCCTCATGACTTCCCTAATAGTAATGAAGAAACATATCTAGGCGTTGCTAAAAAATACCAAAAAAGAATATCTAGATTTTTGAGCTTACTCAGTAGTGATAATACGGTGGTGTTTGTAGTCAACTATGATGATAGTTCTGATAATGATGAATTTTCTAACGAGCTTTACTCTTTATTACAGCTAAAATACCCGAATCTTAATTTTTATGTAGTTTCTCTTTGTGAGCTTGATCGGGCGATAAAAAGTTCAACAGTAAAAGTTATTTCAAAGTCGATTAGGAAAAAAGTACAAAGGTTTAATCAGATGTTAAGAAGAATTTCAAGTTAATTATTTGAGGGGATGATGATTTATAAAGCTAAGTTAGGAGAGGTAGATAAAACATTTTTTTGTTTTTTCAATAATAAAATATTCAGAGGTGATAAGTTTTACTTGCTTAAAGATCATACTGGATTTTCAGGAGAGTTATATTTATCACTTGATAAAAAACGATTGTTGAAAATAGAAAAAAACAAATATAGCTTAAAGTTAAATTTTCCTCGTTGGTTTTTTAGAGATTTTTTTAAAAAATTATTTATACTAGGTCTAGATTCAAAAAGAGAGTATAAAGGATACAAAATCGCACGTTCTGCTGGATTGAAAACCCCTGACTTTTACTGCTGGGGGATAAACCCTTGGCTATTAAGTGATATATCGTCTATTTTAATGATTGAATATAAAGAAAATGTGACGCCTGGGTTTACTTATTTAAAGTCATTATCAGAATGTGATCAGAAGATCTTTATTACTAAGCTAGCTAATCAAGCTGTTTCTTTGGCAAGATTCGGTTTTGTTCATAGAGATTTTCATTTAAATAATTTTTTAATTGATAGTGATGATGACATTTATTGGATCGATACCCATTTCAAAAAGTTATCTTTTTTTGATAACTCAAAGAGTAAGCAGCTTATCAATTCATTAGATAATGAAAAGCTTGGAGGTGTAAAAAACAAAGAGATATTTTTAGATGTATTTAAAGAGAATAATCTTTATTAAATGTCCCTTTTTTATATATTGTGAGATGCAGTTAACTTAATGTTCCCACTTTATTTTTCTTTTTATAACTTTGGCGGGAGATCCTGCAGCAATGGATTCACCTTCAATATCTTTAGTAACTATAGAGCCAAAAGCAATAATGCTGCCATCAGCAACATTAACCCCTTTTAATATAGAGGCGTTTGCCGCTATCCACACCTTGTTTCCTATCTTTATATCTTTTGGATGGTTTAATATCTCACCTGAAATGGCATCATAAATAGGATGTCCATCATAAGTCATTATATTTATATCTCGAGAAAGCATACAGTTTTCGCCTATAGCCAGCTTTGTTGATTCTCCCTTAGCTGACAAATAAGCACCACCAATATCAGTATCTTTTCCTATATGTATTAAGCAATTGTTGCCAACAATTTCTAGAGAGCTAAAACTAATATTAGCACCACTTTCAATCTTTATTATATTATTGCTTCCTTTAATGCTAATAGTGCATCGGCGAAACTTACCATTGCCAAGTATGACGAGTTTATTATCCTTTCCAGACAGTTTAATTTTATTCCATATTAGATAAGATTTCGAACTAGTCATAATGCTATTTTTTTTAGTACTTATTTTATTAAGCAATCTTAATATTAATATGTTTTTCATCAGCTTATATCCAGTATATGCAGTACACTATTTATTTTTTCTAAAAGTATAATTCCCTCTTATCTTCCGCCACAGGCCGAATACGTCGGTGCGGGGGAAGATGGCGATGCGGCGAATTTGATATTTGTCTTCGTGCATGGCGAGAGGGCCGCTATTGGTGGCGACGGCAAAGGGATAGCCGAGTTCTTTAGCGAGATCTTTGCTGTCTTGATTATGGCTGCCGAATGGGTAGGCGAACGACATTAGTGGCTCACCGATTAACTGTTCGAGCTGCGCCTTATTTTCTGCTATTTCATAGCGCTGGGCATCTTTGTTGAGTGTATCTAAGTGGGGGTGAGTCAGGGTATGCCCCCCAAACTCCACCAAACCAGAGTCTGCCATTTCTTTAATTTGTGCCGCAGTCATCAGCTCAACCCGTTTTTCGGGGTTATCGGCTTGCTCTACGTCCCAACGATTAAAGGTTTCACCGGTTACCGCATAGATTACCGCTTTAAAATTGTATTTTTTTAACAGTGGAAATAACAGTTCATAATTATCTTTATAACCGTCGTCCACGGTGAGCATAATGTATTTTTGATTCGGGTTTAAACGCTCAGCAACACCTTGCTTGGCGATATCGGCAAAGGTCAGCGTTTGATAACCTAAACGCGTTAGCAGTTTAAAATGCTTTTCTAGCATATCTACCTGCATATAAGTGCCATGTACGCCTTTTTCGCTGTCATCTTTAATAAAGCGATGGTACATAATAATTGGCATTTCGCGCCTGTGTTTATGCACATACACACTTTGATAATCATGCTCTAACTGATCGGTTACGGCGTGCAGATCGTACAGGGCTTTTACTTGGCTAATCAGCTCAGGCTCTGGGTGCTCTGCCTGCAATGCGTGTGCTATACGTTGGGGCAGAATAGTAAAGTCGATATCGAGATCTTTAGGGCCAATATCACCAAAATTACTCGCCATGGCATCAGCTAAGTTCTCTGTGGTAATCAACCCCGGTGCTAATGCCTCACCAATAGCAAAGATAGGCCGCTGCATTAAGATAGCTTCCATCGCCACGCGGCCGGCACCTATCACTAAATCTGATTGAGCGATTAAGGCGGGGACATCTTGCACGTAACCGAGAAACTGAGCTTTTGTTTTAAAACGAGCAAACCGTTCCGGCACTGCTGAGCCAGAGGCGATTTTTACCTGATATTTATCTAAGTCTAAACACTCATCTAATAACCGGTAGCACAGCTCACCTTTGGGGCCTGTTAAACGGCCAATGATGCTAATTACCGGCTTAGTATTAGTGGGTGCCTGAGCGGGCTGATAGTGCTCGGTATTAATACCGTTACGGCCAATACTGATTAGCTCTGGCGCTACCCCTAAACTTTCAATTAATTGCTTGCGCACTGCTTCACATACCGCCAGTGCTTTATCGCCTAGCGCGTGAAATTTTTTGCGCGAGGCATGTACCGGCTGGCGACCATGCACTGTGGTGATCATGGCGGTGCCGGTTAACTTACAGGCCACATAGCAGCTCCAGCTAGAGGCACGACTATGCGCATGCACCAGCTGAATACGGTGCTTTTTAATCAGATAGATTAAATAGCCTACATGCCAAAAACGCCTAGGTATGCTGCGTTTATTAAAGCGCAGCTTAAAAAACTTTCCCAAGTGGGGTTTAGTCAGGGTGTCTGATACATAAAACACCTGATGGTCACGCCGCGTTAGTTCATCACCTACTGTGGTGGCATACACTTCAGCACCCGTCACTTCTAGTTGTGATAATGCCATCAAGATATTCATGTTGTTCTGTTGCTCCTACCCATCTTATTCTTAACTGACAGTTTATGGCTGACCGCTTATAGCTACCTGTTATTTATTCAACCAAGCCATATATTCAGCTGTACCTTCGGCCACGGTTTTAAAGGTGTGGGGATAGCCTGCAGCGCGCAATTTGGTTAAGTCGGCTTGAGTAAAGCTCTGATAGCGACCTTTTAATTGCTCAGGGAAGGGGATGTATTCAATTTCACCTTTGTTATGGTGTTTGATTACCGCTTCAGCAACGTTTTGGAAAGGTTCGGCGTTGCCGGTACCGCAGTTGAAAATACCACTCACTGCTGGATTTTCCCAGAACCACAGATTGACCTTGCATACGTCTGCAACATAAATGAAGTCGCGCATTTGGCCACCATCAGGAAAACCGTCGCAGCCGGCAAATAATTTGGGATTTTCGCCTTTGTGCAGTTGAGTATTAAGGTGATAGGCCACACTCGACATGCCGCCTTTATGTTGCTCGCGGGGGCCGTACACATTGAAGTACTTTAAGCCCACTACTTGAGAGTTAATCTCGGGCATTAAGCGGCGCACATATTGGTCGAACAGTTGCTTAGAGTAGCCGTACACATTGAGTGGCTGCTCATATTGCGGCTCTTCAATAAAGTTGTCGTTACGGCCACCGTAAGTGGCTGCAGAAGAAGCATAAATAAACGGAATTTCACGCTCAATGCAGTAGTGCAGCAGGTCTTTTGAGTACTGATAGTTATTTTCCATCATGAATTTGCCATCCCACTCTGTGGTGGCTGAGCAGGCGCCTTCGTGAAAAATAACCTCAATACCGCTTTCCCACTCTTCAAACTCGTCACCCGAATAAAGGCGTTGTAAAAACTCGTCTTTGTCTAGGTAGTCGGCAATGGTGAGATCAGCTATGTTCACAAACTTAGTGCCATCGGTAAGGTCATCAACCACTACTACGTCGGTGCGTCCTTGGTCGTTGAGGGTTTTGACTATGTTGCTGCCGATAAAGCCGGCGCCGCCAGTTACAATGATCATTGCTGTATGCCTCTTGTGGGCCGGACCTGCTCCGGCAAATAATGCCGTAGAGTTTATCATGTTTAATCGCGAGAAAACTAACTCTGCTGGCTGTGTTATGCTCAAGAAACGATTTAGCGTATTGAGTTATGCCGATGAAAACGAAGGAACGTATCATCTCAGCTGCCCTGTTGCTGTTTAATGAACAAGGCGAGGCCAATGTCACCACTAACCATATTGCCGCTCACCTAGGCATTAGCCCTGGTAATCTTTATTATCACTTTCGTAATAAAAACGACATTATTCACTGCATTTTTCTGCAATATCGCGACCACTTACGCAATAGCTTCACTCCCATTAAAGGGCCGGCTAGCCCTGCGGTATGGGTTCATTATTTAGATGCCATCTTCTACGTAATGTGGGAATTTCGCTTCTTTTATGCCAATTTAAACGATATTTTGCGACGCGATAGTGAATTACACAGTCAATATCTAGCAGTTCAGCAAGAGCTGACGGTTAACTTGCAGTTATTATTGCGCGAGCTTAACCGACAGTGCGTATTGGTGATTCCGGATAATGAAATTGACGAGCTGACCGAGGTGTTGAAAATGCTGGTGTCATTTTGGGTGAGCTATCAGTCGGCGCAATCGCTTAACCCACAAATTAGTCAGTCGGTACTCTATAAAGGAGTGTCTCGCATCTTGTTGGTGCTTAAGCCTTACTTTCACCCCAAGCAAGGGAGTGAACTGACGCAATTGATGGCCCATTATCAGACATTGGCGGCCAAGCCCAGTGATCCTTTTCACAAATAGTGCCTGCTAGTGGAATATAATGTGAACTTTCAGTTATGGTTAAGTAAAATGAACTAGTTAATGCTCATTTAGCCAAATTGATCACGGGAGTTCACTATGTCAGCGGCATTTTATGCTCATTTATCCGAACAGCTAGCACAAACCAAAGCACAAGGGCTCTTTAAGCAAGAGCGCATTATTAGCTCAGCACAAAGTGCGGCTATTACCGTTGGTGAACACGAGGTGATTAACTTTTGTGCCAACAACTACTTGGGGCTGGCTAATCATCCTGAATTGATACAAGCGGCGCAAGACGGGCTCAATAGTCATGGCTTTGGCGTGGCGTCGGTGCGCTTTATTTGCGGTACCCAAGATTTACATAAGCGGTTAGAAGCCGACTTATCTGCTTTTTTAGGCATGGAAGACACCATTCTTTATACCTCTTGCTTTGATGCCAATACCGGCTTATTTGAAACCCTACTTGGCCCCGACGATGCCATTATTTCTGATGCGCTAAACCATGCCTCTATTATTGACGGCGTGCGCTTGTGTAAGGCCAAGCGCTATCGCTATGCCAATAACAATATGGCCGAGTTAGAAGCTCAGTTACAACAAGCACAAGCAGATGGTGCACGGTTTAAGCTGATTGCCACCGACGGTGTGTTTTCGATGGATGGCGTGATTGCCGACCTTAATTCAATTTGTGATTTAGCCGATCGTTATGACGCCATTGTGATGGTGGATGATTCCCATGCGGTGGGTTTTGTCGGCGAGCAAGGCCGCGGCACGCCCGAGTTTTGTGGGGTGATGGACAGAGTAGATATTATTACCGGTACTTTGGGCAAAGCCTTAGGGGGCGCATCTGGGGGTTATACCTCGGGTAAAAAAGAAATGATTGACTGGTTACGCCAGCGTTCACGGCCTTATCTGTTCTCTAACTCAGTGGCGCCGGCCATTGTCTCGGCCTCAATTAAAGTGCTCGATATGCTAAAAAATGGCAGCGATTTGCGAGAAAAAGTGCGGGAAAATAGCCGTTACTTTCGTGAGCAAATGACTCAAGCCGGCTTTACCCTAGGCGGTGCCGATCATGCCATTATTCCGGTTATGCTGGGCGATGCGGCTTTGGCCAGCCAAATGGCCGATAAGCTGCTAGAGCGCGGCATTTATGTGATTGGTTTTTCTTTTCCGGTGGTGCCCAAAGATCAGGCGCGCATTCGTACCCAAATGTCGGCGGCGCATAGCCGTGAGCAATTAGATAAAGCCATTGCGGCTTTTACTGCTGTAGGGCAAGAGCTGGGTGTTATTTAAGGAGAAGAAAATGAAAGCATTAGCAAAATTAAAAGCAGAACCCGGCATTTGGATGACGCAGGTGCCAGAGCCTGAGCTTGGCCACAATGACTTATTAATTAAAATTCGTAAAACCGCTATTTGCGGTACCGATATTCATATTTACAACTGGGATGAATGGTCACAAAACACCATTCCGGTGCCTATGGTGGTGGGCCACGAATATGTCGGCGAAGTGGTAGCTGTGGGCCAAGAAGTGCGCGGCTTTACCATTGGCGATCGGGTGTCGGGTGAGGGCCATATTACCTGTGGTCATTGTCGAAACTGCCGTGCTGGTCGCACCCATTTATGCCGTAATACGGTAGGGGTTGGCGTGAATCGGGCTGGTGCTTTTGCCGAGTACTTAGTGATACCTGCTTTTAATGCCTTTAAGTTACCCGATGAAGTGACCGATGACTTAGCGGCCATTTTTGACCCCTTTGGTAATGCCGTGCATACCGCCTTATCGTTTGATTTGGTGGGTGAGGATGTGCTTATTACCGGTGCTGGCCCCATTGGCATTATGGCGGCTGCCGTGGCACGGCATGTGGGGGCTCGCCATGTGGTGATCACAGACGTTAACGAGTATCGACTCGAATTGGCGCGCAACATGGGGGTTACCCGCGCGGTCAATGTGGCTGAGCAGTCATTAACCGAAGTAATGACCGAGCTTGGCATGACAGAAGGCTTTGATGTGGGACTAGAAATGTCCGGCGTACCCGCAGCCTTTAATGACATGCTGATTAATATGAACCACGGCGGCAAAGTGGCCATGTTAGGCATTCCACCGGCCGATATGGCCATGGATTGGACGCAAGTGATCTTTAAAGGCTTGGTCATTAAAGGCGTATACGGCCGAGAAATGTTTGAAACTTGGTACAAAATGGCCAGTTTAATTCAATCCGGCCTCGATTTAAGCCCCATGATCACGCATCACTTTAAAGTAGATGACTTTCAACAAGGCTTCAACACCATGCGCTCGGGCCAATCGGGCAAAGTCATTCTTGACTGGACCTAACATATAAAAAGGGGTCGGAGTCATTTTTGTGCTTTACGTTAAATGACTCCGACCCCTTTTATTGCTGCCAGTGCTGGGGGAAATTAGCTGGCGGTAGGTGATCGGCAGATATGGTGTGGTAGCTTACATTAGGTATATTTTTTGCAGCTTTGATGAATAAGTGCGCGGGAACACGAGTATCTTTACTGCCAAATATCAGCGTGCGCTGCACGTCAGGCCGCCAAGTGTTAATATTGGCAGGGTTAAGCGAATCAAATAATGGAGTAAAGTTATGTTGCTTTGCCCATACATCTATATCTATGGGGGCAGCATACGTAATAACAGCATTTACCGCAGCTACTTCCTCTGCAATTAATAATGCCAATACCCCTCCTCCAGAATGACCGACCAAGGTCACTTTCATATCTTGGTGTTGATTATCTAGCCACAGACGAAGCCCTTCAGACATGGCGTTTACAACGCGAGTTGAGTAGCGAGAAAAGCTCCATAAAGCTGGATGGCAGACTTCAGAAGGACCCATACGAAAATAGCAAGGGCGACCTAAATAGAGCATGGAGCCGGGTGTAAGAGCAAAGTTTGTAGGAGTAAGTAAGCGAGCAAGCATGGGAATGTTTTTTGGCGTGGGGTCACTTGCAAGTGTACGGCCACCGGCTATCCACGGCTGACCATCACCTTCAATAAATACGGTTGCATGATTCCCTCCGGCACGGCGCTCGGCTGCTGCCAGTATAAAATTTTCTGCTGGTAGTTGTAATGTATTAACACCGAGTGTGTGAGTCACGGGTAAACCTGGCTTATGACTAGTGCAAGCAGTTAGTAGTAAATAAAAACTGCTGATGAGCAATACTAATAAGCCCTTGCTAATATGAGTTAACAAGTAAAGGGAAGGCCGCAGAGCGGACTTCCCTTTTTTGTTATCGTGAGCAAGCATGAATACTTAGAACTGCTGACGGAATTGTAACGTTAGGCTATATTCATCGTATTCGTTGTGGCCAAAAATAGTATCCGTTTGTATAGAAATATTACGATGGTCACCAATTTCTTGCGTTAAGCCAAGGCTAACACGACCGTAGTTGTTGTCTAGTTTTTGTGAGTCTATAGAAAACACCGTATTGGGTGAGGTTGTAAATGCTGAGTTAACGGCAGAGGTGTTACTTTTCAGCTCATGCTCCCAGGTAACAGATGCACTGGCGGTGGTGTTGCTACCTATTTGATAGGCCGTATTTACCCCAAGTTCTGAATTAAGTGATTCTAATCTTGAGTCGCCTACTTGTAATGCAAGCGCATTGCCAGACTCAGTAAAGCCATCAATATCAACATGCTGGTAATTTAAATATGCAAACGGCTGTACCGCAAACTTCTCAGTAACGCTAATATCGTGAAGCAGACCTACAGAGGCAGTCATAATGTCGGCTTTAGTATCAGCATTAACTGTGCCAATAATATTATCACGAGTCATATCAATATCCATATAGCTATAGCCTAGGCTAGCTTCAAGATAAAGATCGGATGCAAGCTGGTGGCTACTATAAAGGGTAAGGCCATAGCTGTCGCTGTCTGTGCCGCCTGCTACATTGTCAAAGTCAGAATCACTTGTAGCATAATGTAGTGCGACACCTGCTTGAGTTTTGTCGTTAAAATACTTATCGACACCGCCTACCAATGAATAAGTAGAACTGTCGTATGCGCCCGCACTATCATTACCAGAAAAGTCACCATTAATGTATTGGCCACGTAAGAAGTACCCAACCCCATTACTGTTATCAGCAGAAGCTGCACCACCCCTTAATTGTTGAGCGGATTCTATTTGACCATTTGATAGCGCTAAGTTGTCACTATAATAATCCATAACATCAATATTAGTAATGTTAGTGCCAGCCTGACGTAACGCTGCTACACGCGCTCTTATTGTTCGCAGGGCTGCTCGGCTGTTACTTAATGCGTTTTGTAGCATTTGACTAACTTGATACTGACTTAGTTGCTTATATTGCTCAGGGCTTGTGATCTGCTTAGCAGCTTGAGACAGTTCAGGGTTTGAGTTGCCTTTAATGGCTGCGCATACTTGGGCCGCTGCGCCACTAGCATCAGCGCAATTAATGCCAATTACTGGGCCACTAGCGGTAATATTGGCCACTAGCTGCGCTAACTCGCCAGATAAAGCGTCAAGTGCTGTGGTGTCGGTATAAACATTACGCAGTGCGTCTATATCAATAACAGTACCACCTGTGCTTAAAGCCAATTCTGTGTAATCAGCTTGGGTTGTGTCGTAGCCTGCAACAAACTGAAAGCCTGTTTTTTTAACAATAGTGCCATCAGACTCTTGTACATAAACAGTGCCGGTTGCAGGGTCGTCTCCTACAACAGCGATCGCTTTATTGCCATCCATATCTAAAAATTGTTGAGATACCACAGCGTGCACAGTGGTTTGAGTACGTTGTAATTCACTTTCAATAAAGGCTTTATCAATCTCCGTCATGCCAGATGGCAAATGATCTGTCTCAAGATTGTTCTTGTCATTATCACGATCTTCATCGGTGATCAGCATAATGGCTTTGCCCACTGACTCACGAAATTCAAAGTTACGAAAAGCATAATCAATAGCGCGATAGCCGTCTTCCGTAGATCCAGATGTCACTAATTCTGGCGTAGTGTTATCAAACTCTTGTGAACTTCCCCAAACCTCATCAGGGTTTCGTTGTAACCAAAAATGACGGTATAGAGCGCTGCCTGTTTCGCGACCGGCTTCGTTAGCTGCCACTTTTTGATTACTACTACCACCAAAGCCAACTAGGCCGTATTGATTAAGAGTGACATTTTGGTTAGTAAGAAACTTATCAAGGTTATCAACATAAGAGCCAATAAACTGGTTGTGCTCACCTGCCATTGAGCCAGATTCATCTATAATAACTGTCATGTCTAACGACGAGAAAGACTGTGCGTGAGCACTACTCATCAATGCCACTGTGGCAGCAATTAAGGTCGGCTTAAAAATATTCATTACTCATTTCCTTTGATAATGGCATGGCAGGTAGCTAAGGGCTTAAAAGCCACCAGTTGATTTTTTATTTATGGCAACAACATTACATGCTAAATATGTTTGTTGTTGGTTAATAAATTTTCAGGAGTATAAGTTATTTAATTAAAAACAGCAACTAAATAAAGATTAAAAATAAAGGTGATAAATAGGTGGATAATAGGGTTGGCTTTATTTTTATAGTGTAACCCAGTCTTTATTTAGCTTTTGAAGCTTAGCTATTTGTTTTTTTTAGAGTGATTGTCTAAATACGGCCATAAAAGCCATTACAATATTTGGCAGGGCTAATAGATATAAAAAGGGGTCGGAGTCCTTTTAGCGCTTTACGTTAAATTACTCCGACCCCTTTTCTGCTTTTCGCAGTGCAGGCCGGTGTGCAGTAAGGGGATAATGGCGCTATTACTGGCTTTGCGGAGAGTCACTGGGCGCAGTGCCCACAAAATGGGGTCGGAGTCATTTTTGTGCTTTACATTAAATGACTCCGACCCCTTTTATGTTTAAACTGGCCTAAATTTATGTAAGGAGTTACCCATGGAGCAGTTTGCCCATATCTCTGTGGCCGAGGCCGATACACTGCTGGCCGAAGGCCAAGCGCGGTTAGTGGATACCCGAGACCCACAGTCGTTTGCCCAAGCGCGCGTTGAGCACTCATTTCACTTAACCAACGATACCCTAGTTGAGTTTACCAATGAGGTGGAATACGACACGCCGATTATTGTGATGTGTTACCACGGTGTTAGCAGCCAAGGGGCGGCTCAATATTTAATTAATCAAGGCTTTGAAGAAGTGTATACCCTAGATGGTGGCTTTGAAGCGTGGCGCCGCACTCAACCTGTGGTGAGTCAGTAATGAAACGGTTGCTGGTACTGGATGACCCAAGGCGTGCGCAGGCCTTGGTCGACTACCTGACGGATCTGGGGTTAAAGTGTGAGCTGACCTTAGATGATGAACACAAGGTGACAATTTGGCTGGTCGATGAGTCTCAGTGGCCCAAAGCTGAACCCGAGATAAAGCGCTTTATTGCCGAGCCTTTGCATCCTAGATATCAGGCGGCAGCATGGCGACAAGGCAATACCGATATACAGTTTGCTAAAGGGGCATCTCAATCGGGTTTACTGAGTACCTTGCTGACGCGCACCGGCCCCATTAACCTGTTGGTGCTGGTCACTTGCTTGCTGGTGTATGGCTTAAGCCATATACATTTCCCCATATTTAAGTGGTTGTCGTTTCCGCCGCAACTTTCATTATTGGTGGGGGCTGATATTTGGCGTGGCTTTACGCCAGCCTTGTTGCACTTTTCGCTAATGCACTTGGTGTTTAATTTGTTTTGGTGGTGGTATTTAGCCAGCCAAGTAGAGCGGCATCGTGGGTCAGGTAAGTTAATTTTATTATTACTGGTGGCGGCATTATTGCCAAATATCATGCAGTTTTTAGTGAGCGGCCCACACTTTGGCGGCTTGTCGGGTGTGGTCTATGCGCTGTTGGCCTATGTATGGCTATCTGGGCGACTGAACCCTGGCGGTGGCATTAGTTTGCCCGACGGCATGGCGGTCATTATGGTGGTATGGCTGGTATTAGGCTTTGCCGGTGTCTTGGGGCCAGTGGCTAACTTAGCGCACTTAGGTGGCGGTATTATTGGCTTAATACAAGCCTGGTTAGATCGCCCCCAGGGTAAAGCTACTGCTTGAGCGGTGCGGTGTGTGGGCAGAGAAAGCCGTACGCTCTACGTTATACGTCGTACGAACCAATCAAACCTATGCTTTTCTTTAACGTACGGCGGTCAGCGTAAAGCGTATGGCTTTCCGTAAGGCGTATAACGTACAGCGTTATTTTCGCGAACAAAGCGCAGCGATATTTGAACCTGTGCTATTGATAAAGAAACTTGGTAAACATTAATCGGCGAATTGGGGTGTCACCGGTTTCTTTTAACAGTAAGTCATTTAGCCTTTCTAGTCCCGCTGTTGCAATTTGGTTACGCACCGCTAACGAGCGAATTTCTTGTCGGTTTTGTTCCGCCAGTAAATTGTTTATTGCGTCTCGTAGCAGGGGAATATGCTGCTCGACCAACGGCATTTTATCGGCACTTTCTAGCATTAAATCGATAGAAACACGAACATACCCCAAGGATTTCCCTGAGTTTTGATAGTTGGTAATAATATCTGGCTCTATGGTGTAATATAAAGGCCCTTGGGGCTCTTCTTCTTGTGCGTGCAGTGTTCCAACAAAAAATAACAGGCACAGAGCGAGTAAGCGAAACATGAATAAGCCTTGCTAGCAAAATAAGTGTGGGTATTGTTTAAACAAACTGTGGGTTGGTCAAGTGAATATGTGTTTTTTTAGAGCAAACTGGCAATTAAATGGCCTACACGGCCAGATGTATGGTGTGTTAACTCTATGAGTTACCCAGCTGATGCTCACTGGAACTGGACCACTAGACTGCCAGACTTGAGGGGTGAAGCTCAAGCCCAACCCAGTCATCATTTATCTCAGTGGCTGCCAGATACTGGCTCGTTAACCGAACGTTTGCGCCAATGTTGCCAGCAATTTCGTGTTCAGTTACTTAATACCGCCCAAGTTAATCTAACTACTGAACAAGCGGCTTGGCTAGGTGTAGAGCGTGCGTATTGCAGAGAAGTAGTGCTGTTATGTGATGAACAGCCTTGGGTGTATGCCAGCTCGTTATATTCACCGGCCGCCCTCAATGCCGTACCTGCCTTGGGTGGGCTAGGGGAGCGCGCCTTGGGGGAGTTATTGTTTGAGCACCCCAAGCTTACGCGCAGTGAGTTTGAATTTGCCAATTTAACTCACTCACACTGGCAGCAATTAGAGAAAGAACACCAAGAGTTAGCTTCTTTGCTATCTGCCGCAACGCCTACGCATAATGCAGCTAACCTATTGTGGGCTAGGCGCTCTTTATTGGCGACCCCTCAGGCTGGCGTATTAGTCAGTGAGCTGTTTTTACCGACTGTTCAGTCTTATCCAAGATGACACCCAAAGTATAATTAAAAAGCGATATAGAGATTTTCAATGACCATAACTCCCACTGCAACTCGCCCGCGTTGGCGCGCCTATATGGCACTATCCAGACTAGATAAACCCATTGGTACCTTACTATTATTGTGGCCCACTTTATGGGCGGTGTGGATTGCGGGCCAGGGTCAGCCATCGCCTTGGGTATTGGTGGTCTTTGTGGTGGGCGTGTTTGCGATGCGCTCAGCCGGCTGTGTAATCAATGATTATGCCGATCGTCATATCGACGGTCATGTTAAGCGCACCGTTGGGCGGCCTTTGCCCACAGGGGAGCTTACCGAGCGCCAAGCATTGGGCTTTTTTGCCTTATTAGTGGCGATTTCTTTTTTACTGGTACTCACCACCAATAGTTTAACCATTAAGCTGTCGGTAGCCGGTTTAGGCTGGGCAGCCTTATATCCATTTATGAAGCGCTACACCCATTTACCGCAATTGTTTTTGGGGATTGCCTTTTCGTGGGCTATTCCTATGGCATTTGCCGCGCAAGGTAATAGTTTGCCTGCAGGGTTGTGGTTATTATTTGCCGCTAACCTAACTTGGACCATTGCCTACGATACCATGTACGCCATGGTTGATCGGGATGACGATTTGAAGATTGGCGTAAAATCAACCGCTATTTTATTTGGAAAGCACGACAAGCTAATAGTGGGACTGTTGCAGCTGACCACCTTACTCCTATTAGTGGCGGCGGGGTTAACCTTTGCCTTAGGCTCGCTATTTTATTGGAGCTTACTAGGCTGTGCGGGCTTATTTGTTTATCAACAACGCCTGATCCGCGACCGCGAGCGCATGCCCTGCTTTAGTGCGTTTTTAAATAACAACTTTGTTGGCATGCTGGTGTTTATCGGCATAGTGCTTACTTTGCTGTAAACAACTAAAGCTGGTGACTGGTGATTAGGGATTAGTGTGCTCCATTCACTTATGCGGTCATTGCGAGCGCAGCGCGGCAATCCATGTTGCAAACAGCGCTGCCCCCACCCCCTAGATTGCCGCGTCGTTCCACTCCTCGCAATGACGAGATAAAAAGGGGTCGGAGTCAATTTAGGGTTTTAAATTAATTGACTCCGACCCCTTTTAGGTTTTCTTTTACGCGGTCATTGCGAGCGCAGCGCGGCAATCCATGTTGCAAACAGTGCTGCACCCACCCCTAGATTGCCGCGTCGTTTCACTCATCGCAATGACGAGATAAAAAGGGGTCGGAGTCAATTTAAAGTGCTAAGTTAAATGACTCCGACCCCTTTTACGACCATTCACCATTCAAACTGCGGCGTACGGCGCTGGGTAGTAGCGGGTAGAGGGCTAAGCGAAGTTGCTCTAATTCATCTTGTTCGGTGTGGCTGTTCTGGCCATAGCCGGCGTCTTCTAATGCGTTAGCTAACATATTAAACAAGGTTTTATCGAATAGCTCGGGGGCTTGAATGCCATGTAACATGGCTAAGTGCTCGGCCAGTTGTTGGCTGCGTGTTTGTAGTTGCTGGCGCGAACTTGCCTCTGGCGCAGGCTCACTGTTTGAAGCCTCTGGTGCGGCTAACGCTGGTGGCTCTGTATTGGCTAAACAGGCTACCACTACACTATAGCGTTGTAACGAGGGCCGAATAATGCGGGCTAATAGCAGTAATTGTAACTGCTGCTGTGGCGCAACCCACCACCCTTGTTGATTAAACTGAATTAACCCCAACTGCGTTAATGTGGCCAGTTGGGTGTTGAGCTGCTCGGGCAGCGCTTCGATAGGCACATTGAGAAATAGCTCGGCTTTTAGCAGTGGGTATACACGCTGTAGGCGGCGTAATAACTCGCTGGTCACTATGCCCTCATGGCGTTCAATTAAGGTGGTGATTAAAGCCGGTAGTGCAAATAAGTGCAGTATATTGTTGCGATAATAGCTTAGTAGCACTGATTGTCGTCGATTAAGGTGAATTATCTCACCTAGGCTTGATGTTTCTAGTTCAAACTTACCTAACTCCATCGCTTGCTCTAACAGCTGCTTACTGTCTTGAGTCGGAATGATCACTTGATCGCTATACGGGCACAGGCGTAAATAATCTAAATACAGCTGTATTTGTTGTTGTAGCTGTTGGCGGGTGAGGGCTTGGCGGTCTGAGGTGAGCAGGGCGGTCGCACTTAGCGTCAGCCCATTTACGGCTGCGGCGGCATTAATGCGCGTCATTACTTCACGCGCTAAGGTGGGCGTGAGTTCGCGTGCGCTACTGCTGGCGTCGGCTTTGCTGCTGAGCCAATCGGCTAAGGGGAGGGGCTCGCCAAAGTTAACAAAGCCTCGGCCAAAATTACGTAACTTACGAACAATGCCGAATAGCTGCCAAGCGTTTTCTTTTTGCTTACTGCCCCCTTGCAGCTCTTTATGATAACTGGCCACTTCCATCACATGCTCATAACCTAAATACACTGGGATCAGCGTAATGGGGCGTGTGTTGTGGTGCATGGCCGCTTCTAGGGTCATAGACAGCATGCCGGGCTTGGCCGGTAGCAAACGTCCTGAGCGTGAGCGTCCTCCTTCGGCAAAGTACTCTACTGCGTAACCTCGTTGAAATAATAAGTTGAGGTATTCACGAAACACTGTGGCGTATAGCTTGTTGTCTTTAAAGGTGCGGCGAATAAAGAAAGCGCCACCGCGGCGAAAGAGCGGACCTGCCGGGAAAAAGTTTAAGTTAATACCCGCCGCAATATGCGGCGGTACCATACCTTGATGATAAATCACGTACGACAGCAATAAATAGTCCATGTGACTGCGATGGCAAGGTAGGTACACTAACTCGTGGCCATCTTGTGCCAGCTGGCGCACGCGCTCGGCACCGGTCACCGACAAGCCACGATATAACTTGTGCCATAGCCAGCCCAACAGTCGATCGCCAAAACGGATCAGTGGGTAAGAGAAGTTAGAGGCAATTTCATTCATATAGGCCTGTGCTTTGCGCCGCGACAGGGCAATATCTTGCTGTTGCTGCTCGCTATGTTCGGCAATCGCCTGTATTACGCCATGGGTTTGCAGTAATTGTGTGAGTAATAATTCTCTATTAGGCAGCTTAGGGCCTGTGGCTGCTAGGCGTTGGCGGCTAAAGTGAATACGGGCAATGCGTGCTAGTTTATGGGCAAGCTTAGGGTCGGTCGCCGAGCGCTCTGTAAGCTCAGGTAATAATAACGGGGCACTAAAGCGCACCCGGTTTTCTCGGCCTTTTAGCAGCACAATTAACGCTTTGCGTAAAGCGTTAGGTGAGCGGCTGCGCGTAATACTGAGTGACGAAGCAGCGTCGCCTTCGCGCCCGGGGGCTCGACCCCAAAATAAGCTCACTGGCACCAGCTGAATGGGCGTTGTACTGTGCTGTTGGGCGTTTAATAACTGATTAAACTCGGCTAAATAAGGGGTTGCGCTGCGGGTGCGACGCGCTAGGCTGGCCGGCTTATCTAAGCAAATGACCCTAGGTTGTGCGGTGTGGTTAATGATTAAGGGCGAAAAGGGGCTGGGTAGTGCTAATTTGGCACAGCACAGCTCTAAGGTAAGTAAGTCTGATATAGAGGCGGTTTTTAAGACATAAACTATGGGTTGTTCAAGATCTATCGCCAGCTCTGCCACAGGGTCGACGGGCAAACTTTTATGCTTTTATGATTAACTAACACAGAAATGATGGGCCGCAGCAGGCGGCGAGCGAAAGCAGAACCAAAAATCATACAGCTAAAACCCCAATATTAATGCGACGGCAAGATTATCAGATCCGACCTCTGCTGTCTTGACTCCCTTAACGTCATATTTTGTACTTGCTCTGCTGATTTTACTGGATATACTGGCAGTTAGCTGTATAAAAAAACAGGTGTATTATGAAAGCCCTTACTCCGCGTCAATCTCAGGTGTTGGACATTGTTAAAGACCATATCCAACAAACCGGTATGCCCCCTACCCGAGCCGAAATTGCTCGTACTCTTGGTTTTAAGTCGGCGAATGCTGCTGAAGAGCACTTAAAAGCCTTGGCTAAAAAGGGCATGATCACCATTATGCCGGGTACCTCTCGCGGTATTCGGCTAGTTGAAGAAGAAGTGTTAGCAGAAGAGGGGTTACCCCTTATTGGCCGTGTTGCTGCCGGCGAGCCGATATTGGCTCAGCAACATATAGAAAGTCACTATCAGCTCGACCCTAGCCTGTTTCACCCCGCGGCCGACTTTTTGTTGCGAGTGCAGGGCATGAGTATGAAAAACATTGGCATTATGGACGGTGACTTATTGGCGGTACACAAAACCCAAGACGTGCGTAATGGCCAAGTGGTGATTGCCCGGCTTGAAGATGAAGTAACGGTAAAACGCTTTCAGCGCAATGGCAGCAAGGTAAGCTTGTTACCAGAAAACGAAGAGCTATCGCCTATTGAAGTCGATTTGCGCCATCAAGAGCTGATTATTGAAGGACTGGCTGTGGGGGTTATCCGCAACGCCGATTTTTAAAGCTCACTCCAGTTAAGGGCTCTGTAGTTACGGCTGTTATTTTGCGGCTTAGCCCTAATTGCCCAATATTGGGGGGCCACCAGCAGAGCCGCGGTAAGTTTAGACCTTCTGCATAAAGCACTCTACAATGCTATGACGCTAACATAGCGCACAGCAGATAGTGGCTAACCTTAAGATGAGCGAGAGACGGGGTAAAAATGACAAAGACAAGCAAATGGATTTGGGGCTTGGCCATTACCTTAGTAGTGGTGGGCTCAATAAGTGGTGGTTTGTGGTATTCAGATAAAAAGAATAACTTAACCGATGCGGTGGTAGTATATGCCGAGCCTCAAGGGCTAGAGGGCTTTACGCTAATGGATGCTAACGAGCAGCCTTTTACCGAGCAACACTTTAAAGATAAATGGAGTTTAGTGTTTGTGGGCTATACCTTTTGCCCTGACATTTGCCCTACTACCTTATCGGACTTAGCGCGGGTGTACCCTGAACTCACCGCCATTACCGATAATATGCAGGTTATATTTGTGTCTGCCGATCCTGCCCGCGATACGCCCAAGCGCTTAAAAACCTATACCGAATATTTTAATCCGCACTTTATTGCCGTTACCGCAGACCATGAACAGTTAATGCCTGCCGTACAGCAGTTAGGGCTTATTTACGGTATTTTCGATCGCGAGGCCACCAACTATTTGGTTGACCATTCGGCTTCCATTGCCTTGGTGAATCCTAAAGGGCAATTGCATGCCTCCTTTAGACCCGACTTTGACGAAGCCAGTGAAATGCCCTTGGTTAATGGCCCCGAGCTGGTAGACAACTTCGCCAGCATAGTCGCCCGCTGGTAGCCAGATTCAATATTGTAGGTACTGCTTTGGGCGGTAAAGAGCAGCTTTTGTACCAATCTACCCCGAGCGTAGGGTCGAATTTATTCGACCTCTTTA
>NZ_JBQDEX010000034.1:15103-22353 GCF_052084945.1 Oceanisphaera sp. | reverse complement strand
TATTAGCTTGGCACTATCAATCAAGATTACTCGCTATTATTGAGCGTATTTTTTACTATTCGGTTAATATAGCTTAGTTATTACCCATTATTTATCAGTTAATAGGAACAGCAGCATGTCAGCATTTGGAACCGTATTCGCCCCAGAAATGAGCCTAGCTCGTTACGAGCAAGGCCAGTGGGGCGCCACAGAATTCGTCAGCAGTGATAGTCTTACTCTGCACCCAGGTGCCCATGTGCTGCATTACTCAAGCACTTGTTTTGAAGGGTTAAAGGCGTTTAAGCATGAAGATGGCTCTATCAACATCTTTCGTATGGAGCAAAACATTGCCCGCTTAATCCAAAGCAGCGAGTTATTAGCGCTACCAGCGGTAGATGCTGAACAGCTTAAGGCCATGATCATCGACATCGTTAAGCGCTACGCCAGCGATGTGCCACAGCCTCCGGGCTCTATGTATATTCGCCCCACTCACATTGGCACCGAAGCCTCCATTGGTAAGGCCGCCGCCCCTAGCAGCACCTCTTTGCTATATGTATTGCTGTCGCCTGTGGGGGATTACTTTGCTGGTGGCAGTAATGCCCTGCGTTTATTATTAGCTGATGAGCCGCGTTGTGCTGCGCACATGGGAGTGGTAAAAAGTGGCGGTAACTATGCCAGCGCCTTACAACCCATCTTAAAAGCTCAACAATCGGTACAAGCAGACCAAGTGCTGTTTTGCCCCAATGGCGATGTACAAGAAACCGGCGCGGCTAACTTCTTGTTAATTGATGGCAACGAGATTATTACTAAGTCATTAGATAGCTCGTTTTTACACGGTATTACCCGCCACTCCATTCTAACACTGGCCCGCGATCGCGGCATGACGGTATCAGAGCGCGCACTGACCGTAGATGAGTTATTAGAACGTGCGAAAAAGCCGGGTACCGAAGCCGCGCTATCGGGCACCGCCGCCGTGCTCACTCCGGTGGGCACACTCATCCACAATGGCCAAGAGCATACCGTCGGCAACGGTGAAGCCGGCCCCACCACCAACGCCCTGCGCCAAGCATTGAATGATATTCAATGGGGCAAAGCCGACGACACTCACGGCTGGTTAACCAAAGTCTGCTAATCACCTCACTTTATGAGCCGAATAGCCTGCCTATTCGGCTCATTGTTATCTACAACATCCACATTCCCATGATCAGCATCATTAGGTTTTCGGTGAGCGAAATAAAGCCCAGCGGAACATCACTGTTGCCGCCCACACACGCACACTTTAGCTCACGTTTATCAATATACACCGCCTTAATCACCGAGGCTGAACCTATGGCACCAATCGCTATCGCCACAGGGGCTGCTAGCCATAGCATGGCTCCCGCCACCATTAAAATCCCAGCAAGGGCTTCGGCAAAAGGATAAATTTTGCCATAGCGAACCCAACGCTGGGCGAGTAAGTCGTAATTAAGAAACATGGTAGAAAAAGACTCGAGATCTTGTAGCTTTTGCACCGCCAATAGACACATAGCAAAGGCAATAAACCATTGAAAAATCCGCACATTCAGCAATTCATGAAAATGGTACCAACCCACCGCCATGGCTAGCAGCGCTGCAATGGCAAAAATAGCGATCACTGGCTGATAGGAAGTGTCACTTTGCTCAGCTTCTGGCTTTTTCTCTCCTAACAACACCGCCAGCTCATCAAAACCACCAATGCGCTCACCCTCAATAAAGGTTTGTGGCGTTGTTTCTACTTGATGCTCTGCTTGAAAAGCATCGGTTTGCTCACGACTGGTTAACCAATGGTCTTCCACTTGATAGCCATGGCGCTCTAGCAGATCTTTAGATTTAAGACCAAAGGGACAAATATGTTTTTCCATCACCATGCGATACAGCACGGCATTTTTAGTATGGGATGACATAGTACCTCCGCTATTAGGTATATTTGCTATTACACTCCACTGACTATCATGCAAAATACTTAACAGAGCAAACCTATAGCCAGTTAACTAAAGTCTGCTAATACGCGGAGCAGAATAATAAGCCTTAATACCCGTCATCAATCGACAAAGAGGTCATTCGTTACCTATTTGGTCTTTATCCTGACGATCGCTTACAGCCAAGCGTTGGGTGATACCAATCTAAGTAAGTATATGGTCAGTTTGTATTAAGTAAAAAACTAAGGGCTATTTTGCCACGGAATCCACGGAAAAAGGCAAGAGCGAAAAGTGATAACGACTCAAATACTGCTAATGGTAAGGGCTCCCCTACTAATAGTTGGGTGTTTGGCTCTTACCCTATAAAGTCTTTTTCAGATCTTATCTCTATTGTTCCGTGTTCTTCCGTGGGTTCCGTGGCGAAAATTTTGATCAGTTAGTTTTACAGATTGGTATGAGTGTCCCGAGTGTAGGATCAAATTGCATTTTTTTAAGTCGCTCAACAAACCACTTAAGCCCATTTCCTTTATTACTTCGCTGCCAAGCAACAGATATCTCACCAAGTGGCGACGGTGTATCTAAGGTTAATAGCGTTAACTTTCCCTCTGCTAGCTCCTGCGTAATACGGTGAACGGGTAAGTAACCAACACCTAGCCCTTTACATTGCGCGGCAATTTTATGAGTGATGCTAGGTACAATAATACGGCTGCGGCCATCTAATAACCCAGAGGATCGGGCAGGCAAACGCTGAGAGCTATCGGCCACAATAATAGTGGGATAATCCTCTATCGCCTTCACTGGCAATGGCATGGGCAACTGAGTGAGGGGGTGATCGGCAGCAACAGCAAACTCAAAGTTCACTTGTCCTAAAGAGTGTAAAGCCATTCCTGAAGCCATGGCTTCACCTGCAGCGCCTATTACCAAATCACACCTGCCGTCACTTAAAGCTTCCCAGCTTCCGCCCAACACTTCTTCACTGAGGCGGATTTCAGTTTTTGGCTGTATACGCTGAAACGCTTCAACTAGCTCATAAACAGAGTCACAGGACAGTACGCTATCAATACAGATCCTTAATTCCATTTCCCAGCCATCCGCAGCTTGGCGCACTAATGCCGTTAATTCTTCTGATGCTTTAAGAATATGCCGCCCCTGCTCTAAGACTAACCGTCCAATCGCGGTCAACTCGGCCTTACGCCGACTACGATCAAAGAGTTCGACGCCCAGATCCTCTTCTAACTTATTAACGGTGTAAGAAACCGCAGACGGAACTCGATGTAACTCTTGTGCGGCCGCAGCAAAGCTGTGGCGCCGCGCTATGGCATCCAATGTTTGCAGCGCATCTAAGGTAATCAATAAAGACATAGCTCAAGGTACTCAATGTTGATTGTTCAATTTAACTGATGCTAAAGGTCAAAACGTTCCGTTATTTTTCAGAAAAGCTTTCTACTATAGTAACCATATCAAACAACAAAGTTGATATTACTTAAGGAAAAACCATGAGCAACGCTTTCATTCAACGCATATTGTCCACCAACAGCCAAATGACCAGTTTGGCATTGCGGCTGTCTGCCGGTGCTATTTTTGTTGCCCATGGTGCCCAAAAACTGTTTGGCAGTTTTGGCGGCCACGGCTTGCAAGGCACGGCACAGTGGATGGCCTCTATCGGATTAGAGCCTGGCTACTTAATGGCATTGACGGCAGGCAGTGCTGAATTTTTTGGCGGAATAGCATTATTAATGGGTCTGCTGACTCGCCCTGCCGCTCTTATGTTAGTCATCACCATGTTAGTAGCCATCATTAACGTACACCTAGCCAATGGATTCTTTATGAGTAACAACGGCTATGAATTTGCGCTGGCTCTGCTCGGTATCTCAGTAGCATTGGTGTTTAACGGCGGCGGTAAATTGTCTTTAGACCGCAAGCTAAGTGACATCACAGCTAAGGGCAACCTTAAATAAAAGTCTTTGGCATACACTGATATAGACATTGATATTAAAGATCACCTAATAGCCATGTGGCTGAATCAAAAACACCAAGGAGCCCATGCCCTTGGTCACCATATAACAACATACAGGAGGCTCCATTATGGGCTTATTAGTAGACGGTCAATGGCATGACCAATGGTACGACACTGACTCCACTGGCGGTAAATTCAAGCGTAGTGAGTCACAATTTCGCAACTGGGTAACGCAAGATGGCAGCGCCGGCCCTACCGGTGACGCTGGATTTAAAGCCGAAGCCGGGCGCTACCACTTATACGTATCGCTGGCTTGCCCGTGGGCACACCGCACGCTGATTTTTCGCAAACTCAAAGGGCTGGAGTCCATGATATCCGTGTCTGTGGTCAACCCGTTAATGGCGGAGCACGGCTGGACCTTTGCTGCAGATGAAGGAGTGGTGGCTGACCCTCTTTTTCAGGCCGACTATATGCACCAGATCTATACTAGCGCCGATCCCCAATACACAGGTCGCGTTACCATTCCGGTGCTCTGGGATAAGCAACAAAAGACCATAGTAAGTAACGAGTCTGCGGAAATCATTCGCATGTTTAACTCGGCTTTTGACGAGGTTGGCGCTACCTCCGGCGACTATTATCCAGAGGCGCTGCGCGCAGACATTGATAGCCTGAATGAACAAATCTACAACAGGGTGAACAACGGTGTCTATAAAGCAGGATTTGCCACCACGCAGCACGCTTATGAAGAAGCGGTGGCCCCTTTGTTTGCTACTTTAGATGAGTTAGAGCAGCGACTATCAACACATCGCTATTTACTGGGCGATACCATTACCGAAGCAGATTGGCGCTTATTCACTACACTGGTGCGTTTTGATGCTGTGTACCACGGGCATTTTAAGTGCAACATCAAGCAAATTGCCGACTACCCGCATTTAAGCGGTTATTTACGCGAGCTCTATCAATGGCCTGGTGTGGCCGACACGGTCAATATGAAACATATCAAAGCACATTATTACCGCAGCCATAACACCATTAACCCCACAGGCGTGGTACCTGTTGGGCCTGAGCTAAATCTCGATGCACCCCACGGGCGCGGGTAAACACTGCGCCATTAACGGCTAAGCGAGCTGAGCGATGTTGTAGTTTATTGCTCAGCTTCAGTTTCCATTCAGTGATTGAGGTGCATGATGCAAGCATTACAGTTTTCAACAACCGGTACGGTAGACGCATTACAGTTGCGTGAGCTGCCCATTCCCCAGCCTAAAGCAGGTGAAGTATTGGTCGAGATACGGGCAACGGGCATCAACCCAAGCGACATCAAAAACCTACTGGGACTGTTTCCTTACACTAGCACGCCACGTATTCCCGGCCGAGACTTTGCCGGTGTGGTGATCAGTGGGCAAGCAGAGCTAAAAGGCAAGGCGGTATGGGGTGGAACTGGCAAAGGCTTTGGCTTTTATCGGGATGGCTGTCATGCGCAATATGTTGTGTTGCCAGCCGATGCTGTCGCCCCCTTACCCGCCTCACTAAGCTTTGCTCAAGCGGCCAGCTGTGGCGTGCCATTAATCACTGCTTGGGATGCCCTTGAGCGTAGCCAAGTTCAGAAAAAAACGCGTTTGCTGATTATTGGAGCAGGTGCGGTGGCACGCGCAGCACAACACCTCGCCCACGCCAGAGGCGCTGAGGTAGTAATGGCTGCACGTCGTAGTGATGTAGTGCACACCCTACAATCTCAAAATATCAAGGCGTTTCAGTTAACCCAAGCAGCACAGCTAGCCGACCAAGCAAGAGAGCACTTTCACCAGCAAGCACCACAAGTGATCGTTGACACCACAGGCTACTGGCTAACAGCAGCCGTAACTAGCCTAGACGCATTTGGCCACATTGCAGTTATTGCCGCCCCAACAGATGACCAGATCATGTTATCCCCTTTAAATTTATACCGCCGTGGCGGCTCTATTATTGGCATTAACTCTCTGCTTTATAGCCTAGAAGATTGCGCGGTCATGCTTACGAAAATAAGCGCTGCTTTTCCCGATGGCGTCCCTCTGATTAACGACTTTATCGAGCGACCATTGTCTGAGGCGGTGGATGCCTATCAGCAAATCAGCCAAGGCAGTTCACAGAAGATAGTACTGATCCCATAACTCACTGACGGTCACCACCAACATATAGCAGGAGGTTTTGCATGATTGAATTAAGACCCTATCGCGAATTGGGCGGTGCACAGCATGGCTGGCTAGATACTCGCCACCACTTTTCATTTGCCGATTATTACCATCCCCAGCGTATGGGGTGGGGGCAGCTAAGAGTGTGGAACGATGACACTATTGCTGCACATTCAGGTTTTCCGCCGCACCCTCATCGCGATATGGAAATTATCACTTACGTGCGCAAGGGAGCGATCACGCATCAAGACAACTTGGGCAATAGCGGCCGCACTGCCGCTGGTAATGTGCAGGTGATGAGTGCTGGCACCGGCATTGCTCATAGTGAGATGAATACCGAAAATGAGACCACGCAGATCTTTCAAATATGGATTATGCCCAACGAAAAAGGCTTGCCACCCAAATGGGGCACCAAGCCTTTTCCCAAAGGGGAGCTAAGTGGTGACTTTGTTACCCTTGCCAGTGGCTGCGCTACTGATACCGAGGCGCTACCCATTCGTGCCGACGCCCGCTTGGTAGCAGCAACCCTAAAAGCGGGACAAAGTACTGACTACTCACTTACTAAAGGGCGCAAAGCATACCTAGTTCCGGCCAGTGGTCAGATAGAAATTAACGGCGTACTCGTCACTGCCGGCGATGGCGTAGCCATTCATGATGAGCCGTTATTGCACGTCATTGCACAACAAGATAAGATTAATACAACCCGCAAAAACTATCTAAAAAGGATATTAATATGACAAACGTATTAGTGCTATATCACTCAATGTACGGGCATATCGAAACCATGGCCAATGCCGTTGCCGAGGGGGCAAGTAGCGTTGCTGGAGTAGAAGTGACCGTTAAGCGAGTTCCTGAAACTATGGATACGGACGTATTCAAAAATGCCGGCGGTAAAACTGAACAAGCCGCCCCCGTGGCCACACCGGCAGAGTTAGCGGAATACGATGCCATTATAGTGGGCACGCCAACACGCTTTGGTAATATGTCTGCTCAGATGCGTAACTTTTTCGACCAAACCGGTGGCCTGTGGGCCAAAGGCGCACTGGCGGGAAAAGTGGCTAGCGTATTCACCTCAACCGGCACTGGCGGTGGCCAAGAAATGACCATCACTTCCACTTGGACCACGCTGGCCCATCACGGCATGGTCATAGTGCCAATTGGTTATACCACACCAGAGCTGTTTGATATTTCTCAAGTGAGTGGTGGCAC
>NZ_JBQDEX010000034.1:11753-15003 GCF_052084945.1 Oceanisphaera sp. | reverse complement strand
AAACACTAGACGACCGGTCTAATCTAACATTAATTTACAGGATCATTTATGCAAGACTTTAGTTTTTACAACCCTACCCGCATTGAGTTTGGTGCCGGAAAAATTGCAAGCCTAAGCCAGCTGGTGCCCACCAACGCCAAAGTGTTAGTACTGTATGGCGGCGAAAGCGCTAAGCGCAACGGCACCCTAGATGAAGTGAAACACGCCCTAGGAGATCGCCAAGTACAGCTGTTTGGTGGCATAGAGCCCAACCCCAGCTTTGAAACACTAATGGAAGCGGTAGCCATAGTACGCGAGCAAGATATTGAGTTTTTACTTGCCGTGGGCGGCGGCTCTGTGATTGATGGCACCAAGTTTGTGGCGGCGGCAGCACTGCACCAAGGCGATGCTTGGGATATTTTGCTCACCGGTGGTCAGCACATTGATGCCGCCCTGCCCTTTGGCTCAGTGCTCACTCTGCCCGCCACTGGCTCTGAGATGAACAAAGGCTCGGTGATCACCCGCAAGTCTTTGCAAGCCAAACTGCCCTTTATGAGTGAGCTGGTATTTCCGCAGTTCTCTATTTTAGATCCAGTAAAAACCTACACTCTACCCACTCGCCAAATTGCCAACGGCGTGGTGGATGCTTTTATGCACGTCATTGAGCAATATCTGACTTATCCGGCTGATGCCCCAGTGCAAGACCGTTTTGCCGAAGGTTTATTGCAAACCTTAACTGAAATTGGCCCCAAGGCGCTGGCTAATCCTGAAGATTACCAAACTCGCGCCAGCCTAATGTGGACCGCCACTTTAGCGCTTAATGGCTTAATTGGTGCCGGTGTACCGCAAGATTGGGCCACCCATATGCTGGGCCATGAGCTCACCGCGCTCCACGGTTTAGATCACGCCCAAACACTGGCGGTTATTTTGCCAGAAATGCTGCGCCAGCGAAAACAGGCCAAATTAGGCAAGCTGGTGCAATACGCCGAGCGCGTGTGGAATATTCACGAGGGCAGTGATGATGAAAAAGCCGAGGCCGCCATTGAACGCACTCGTGATTTCTTTGAATCGGTCGGCGTAAAAACCCGTCTTAGCGACTATGACCTAGGCGCCGAGCATATTGATGCCATTATCGACAGCCTCACCCAGCACGGCATGACCAAACTCGGTGAACACGGCGATATTACCCCCGAGCATTGTCGCCAAATTCTGTTAGCTAGCCTGTAATGTGCCGCCAATAAGGAGCTTTTATGAAACAAACTAACACCATTAATCGCCAACTCACGTTAGCGGCGCGCCCTCAGGGTGCGCCCACTCCAAGTGACTTTGCCTTGTTAGAAAGTGCCATCCCTACCCCTAGCCAAGGGGAAGTGCTGCTGCGCACCCTGTATTTAAGTTTGGATCCTTATATGCGTGGCCGCATGAGCGATGCCAAATCTTATGCCGACCCAGTGGCTCTTGGTCACACCATGGTGGGTGGCACCGTCAGCCGCGTGCACCAGAGCCTGCACCCTGATTTTAAGGCTGGCGATTGGGTGCTCAGTTACAGCGGTTGGCAAGACTACGCACTGTCTAATGGTGAGGGCTTAATTAAGCTAGACCCACAACAAGCGCCCCCCTCTTATGCCTTAGGCGTACTAGGTATGCCGGGCTTTACCGCCTACATGGGCTTGTTAGATATTGGTCAACCTAAACCCGGCGAAACCCTAGTGGTGGCCGCCGCCACCGGTGCCGTGGGTGCCATGGTGGCACAAATTGGTAAGCTAAAAGGCTGTCATGTAGTGGCCATTGCCGGTGGTGCAGAAAAATGCGCTTATGCGCTCGATAACTTAGGCGTTGATGCGTGTTTGGATCATAAAGCCGACGACTTTGCCGAGCAGTTAGCCCATGCCTGCCCTAATGGCATAGACATTTACTTTGAAAGTGTCGGCGGTAAGGTGCTGGATGCGGTATTGCCACTGCTTAATACGGGGGCGCGCATTCCGGTATGTGGCTTAATTTCTCAGTACAACGCCACCGCCTTGCCCGACGGCCCCGACCGTTTAGGCCAACTAATGGGCACTATTTTAATTAAGCGTATGACGGTAAAAGGCTTTATTATTTTTGATGATTACGGCCACCGCTACCCTGAGTTTGCCAAAGACATGGCCCAGTGGCTTAGTGAAGGAAAGCTTCACTATCGCGAACAAATAGTCGACGAACTCGACCAAGCCCCCGACGCTTTTATTGGCCTGCTACAAGGCGATAACTTTGGCAAGCTAGTGGTACGGGTTGGCGAAGACGAATTAAGCTAGTCGTAAGTTAGCTCTATCAACACCGGCACAAATAACTAAGGGCGCAGTGCGCCCTTTTTATTCACCATTTTTAGTCAGCAAGCCACTTATACATCACTAGGGTATCCACATAACCTAACTGCTTATGTTGGTAAGCCTTAGGCACAGTGCCTATCACGCTAAACCCTAACTGCTGCCACAGCTGCACCGCTATCTTGTTGGTCGCCACTACACTATTAAACTGCATCGCTTTAAACCCCAGCGCTAATGCCTGCTGCTGAGAATGCTCACACAGCTTTCGAGCAATGCCCCTACCTCTGGCCTGCTCCGCCACCATATAACCACAATTGCATACATGACTGCCGGGGCCGGCGGCATTAGGCTTAATATAATAAGAGCCCAACACCTCACCTTGTTCGAGATAAGCAAAGGTATTTAACGGCTGCTCACACCACAGCCCATAGGCCTGATCTTGTGTCATATCTGGGTCAAAGGCATAGCTTTCTTGTGCCTGAATCACTTGATAAAAAGTAGGCCAAAATAAAGCAAAGTCGGCCTGTGTCATGAGTTGGATCATGGTTAAAGATGCACCTTTTAAAATGCGATATTGATATTCCCCTACTCTAGCAAACCTTCACCAAGATGCTTGTTTTCTGACTATAGCTTTATCGGTGGCTATACAAATCAGTAAGTTATAGAGTGACTTAATAAGAGAGTATGCCAATCACCAGTAAGCTGGCTATACTCGCTACTCTTGTCTGGGGTGACGGCATCAGGCGTTTTATACTGGAGGGATAGGTGCTAGAAGCTCATGACTTTTGGTTGTTTTTAAGTGCAAGCTTTCTGCTCTGGATTACTCCGGGGCCCGACACCATGTATATTTTAGCCAGAACAGTATCCCAAGGGCGTTTGGCGGGTGTGATATCAGTATTCGGTGTCAGCGCAGGAATTCTCGCACATACGACCTTTGCAGCAATCGGGCTTTCTGCGATATTGGC
>NZ_JBQDEX010000034.1:0-11653 GCF_052084945.1 Oceanisphaera sp. | reverse complement strand
GCTCCTGAAAGTGGCAATAGTTCCAGTATCTTCCTGCTTTTAGGCGGTATATTTGTGCTAGGCGCTACGCTTTGGTGTCTTTTACTGGTCGCGTTTGCTGCCAGCTTCACAGGGGCTGTGAGATCAAATACAGGTTTATCTGAGGCCGTGGTTAAAGTCACAGGCCTTATGTATATCGGCCTTGGTTTGAATCTACTGCGGGCTAAACTGTAAAAAGTATTTAACAGTACACAGCTTAACGAGTGAGTATTCGAGCGGGTATCTCCTTAAGCTAGCGCCTCACTTTCGTTAGGATGACGGGTAAAAATAGGCGCCTGCCCCTTCCTTACCATTAAAACTATTTTTAGATCTGATCACTCTTTTTGGGTGGGTTTTGCAGGTTTCGCTGCACAAACCTTGCTCCGTAAGTTTGGGTTTTAGCAGCGCTGGTTTAGCGCAATAACATAAGGCTTATGCTTGGTTTTCTAGGCGAGTGATGAGATAAAGACTATATTAATATACTCTTAATGCGGTAATGGAGGCGTTAATGGCAAAGCCTAGTGAGTCATCTCCACCCCAAGAGCAGCACCTGCCTACTCTGTGGCTGCTTGGCAAAACCGGGGCGGGTAAGTCTTCGTTAATTCAAGCCTTAACTGGCAGCAGCCAAGTAGAAGTGGGTAATGGTTTCTCGCCCTGTACCAAAACCTCGTTTGCTTATCACTTTCCGCACGATAAACCTTTATTGCGTTTTTTAGATACCCGAGGCTTGGGCGAAGCGCATTATGATCCCAGTGAAGACATTAAACTGTGCCAGCAGCAAAGCCATGTGTTATTGGTAGTGGCAAAAGTAGAAGAGCAAGAGCAAAGCGCCCTACTCACTGTGCTTAGTCGTATTCGTAAGCAAAAGAACATTAAGCACCTGCTACTTATTTATACGGCGGTAAACACAGTGCCAAAAGAGGAGAAAAACCGCTTAGTGGCCGCTCATCAGCAAGCTTTTGAAAAAGCCTGGGGCAGTGAACTGTCTGCCATTGAAGTAGACTTTGACTGTGATACTCACACTTACTATCACCGCGACCAATTAGTGGCCGCCATCACGCAAATAATGCCATTAGTAGGCTTAATGCTCGACAAAAAAGAGCATGCCAACCAAGAAGAACAGCATTTTTCCCAAGTAAAAAATGAAGTGCTTTGGTATGCCACTGGCGCAAGCTTCACCGACTTATTTCCGGTGGTCGGTTTAGTCTCTGTGCCCGCCATGCAGGCCAAAATGCTACACAGTTTAGCGAAGCGATATGAGGTGCTATGGAATACGCGGGGCTTTGCTGAACTTATTGGTGTGCTAGGGACCAGCTTTAGCGCCCAATATGGGGTAAAACTTGGTGCGCGCCAACTGGTAAAACTTATCCCTATTTATGGGCAAACTTTGGGGGCGGCCACAGCGGCGGCCGTGAGCTTTGGTACTACCTATGGCTTAGGTAGAGCCGCCAGCTACTATTTTTACCATAAAAGTAGAGGCAAAACAGTGAATACCCAAAATATTCAACAGCTTTATAAAGACGCCTTCGAACTCGGTAAAAAGGTATCGCCTCGTGGATAAAATAAAAAAGACGACCCGTTTTTTAAATAACCATATCAACCGCTTACTGAGCCTTTCTGTACTGGGTTTTATTCTCCCCTTACTCTTGCTAAGCGGCTTTGGCTTATATGCCATTGTGACTCAGGGTTACACCCTCTATTTTGTGTTGATATTGCTGCTATCTTCACTGTTAGTCGCCATTCCTCGGTGGATATTACACAAAAACCATAACCAACAAACAGCTTATATAGAGGACGAAAGCTTGGTTGATCCCTCCCCCGACTGGTCACAAGCAGAGCGACGTATTTGGGAGGAGCTTAATGCTTCTATTAGCCAAAAACTTCAGCAAAATAGTGAGTGGTTGGCGCTAAAAGATCATGGCTTGGCGCTGGCGCTTGAAGTGGCGCAGGCTTACGGAAAACAAGAGTTGGACTTTACTGTACCCGAAGGCTTAACCATGTTAGAGGAAATTAGCCGACGCTATCGAACCGTGCTCAATGAACATATTCCCGCCATTGATAAAATCAGCATTTCCCAAGCAAAACGGCTGTATGACTTTCACGATAAATACGGCACCGCAGCCAAAGAAACCTATAAATATGGCATGTTAGCTTGGCGGGCCTTGCGTATGACAAACCCCATTGCGGGGTTGGCAAGTGAGATTAGGGGGAAATTACTGGGCTCTATGTCAGATCAGGCACTGGCCTCTGTGCAAAGCAATGCCAAACGCGCGCTGTTACAAGAAGTGGTAAAAGTGGGGATCGATCTTTACAGTGGCCGCTTTGTGATTGAGCAAAGCCAAGTGGGTAATAGCAAAGTCCATCAGCAAGATGAAACCCGATTAGCTATACCCACAGAGCCGGTACGGGTGTGTTTGGTTGGGCAAGTCAGTGTGGGCAAGTCTTCACTTATTAATGCGTTACTAAAAAATATGAGCGCCGAACAAGACGCCTTACCATCCACTCACACTGTGGGGGTGTATCCCTGCATTATTGAGGGTGAAGAGCCATTGCGCCTGATTGATATGGCCGGGCTTGATGGCAGTGATCGCGCTCTAGAAAATGCATTTAAAGAAATAACCCAATCAGACTTAGTGCTTTGGGTGCTTAAGGCGAATCAACCTTCGCGACAGCTAGATATTGCCTTACAACAACGGCTTGATGCCTTTTATGCCGATAAAAAAAATATCTCGCGCAAAAAACCGCAAATTATTGGTGTGTTAAACCAAGTCGATAAACTAAAGCCCATTCACCTATGGGCGCCGCCTTATGATCTGTGCGATCTGACGAATACAAAAGTAAAAAATATTAACGATGCCTTAGCCTTTAATTGCTCAACCTTAGGCTTAGATAATATCTACCCGCTCGCGCTTGCTGAAGACAAACCAAGCTGGGGCCTTGATTCATTAGAAGCCGAGATCCAAGCGCAATATGAGCACGCCATACAGGTACAGCTCAATCGTCGCCGCACCGATAGCCAATTGGCAGCAGGCTTTAAAGGCCAAACCAAGCGGTTATTTAAAGCCAGTAAAACCGTCGCCACACTGGGGTTATATAAAAACAGTTAAAAACACTTGCAAACAACAATGATAACCATTATCGTTAACTTGTTTTCGAAACACGACTGCTAAATTTTGAGGTTAAGCAGAGACAGGTTTTTGAAGGCGACATTGCTCACATTGCTTCCAGAGTTTTTAGGCCAGCCTTTGCTGGCCTTTTTTTTACCGTTTTTTTACTACGGACACGTAAGACAACATATTTGAGATATAAATCACATTACCCTATGGTAGATAGGGTGCTAGCACTTATCAGCATGCAAGCTGTTATAGCCCCTTTTACTAAACAATATATAAAAGGAATAATCATGGTTAAGCACCGCATTACTGGCCGTTTGTTTATTAAAGGATTAAGTGTGGCACTGGCGACCTTGTTAGTGACCTTACCTGCTCACGCGGCAGAAAAGTTTAAAGCCGTGACCACCTTTACCGTGATCGCCGACATGGCACGCAACGTGGCGGGAGATGTGGCGATTGTGGAGTCTATTACCAAGCCGGGTGCCGAAATTCATGATTATCAGCCTACCCCTGGCGATATTATTCGTGCTCATGATGCAAAGCTTATTTTTTCTAACGGTTTAAACCTCGAGTTGTGGTTTAAGAAGTTTTATCAAAATATGAACGATATGCCAGAAGTGGTAGTGTCAGACGGTATAGAACCCATGGGAGTTGTAGCCGGCCCTTATGAGGGAACACCTAACCCACACGCTTGGATGTCGCCGAAGAATGCCATGATTTACGTGGATAATATCCGTGATGCTTTCGTCAAATACGACTCGGCTAATGCGGCTATTTATCATGATAATGCCGCCGCTTATAAAGCTAAAATTTCAGCCGCCATTGCACCTATTCAGCAATTAATTGATGAGCTGCCAGAAAACAAACGCTGGTTGGTGACCAGTGAAGGCGCATTCTCGTATTTAGCACGAGATTTTGGCTTAAAAGAGCTGTATTTATGGCCGATTAACGCCGATCAGCAAGGTACGCCCCAGCAAGTGCGCAAGGTAATAGACACGGTACGCAAACAACAGATCCCAACGGTATTTAGTGAAAGTACCGTGTCCGATAAACCCGCCAAACAAGTGGCCCGAGAAACCGGCAACCACTATGGCGGCGTTTTATATGTTGACTCATTAAGTGCAGAAGATGGCCCAGTGCCCACCTATCTCGACTTACTTAGCGTAACGTCACAAACCATTGTTACTGGCATTAAAGAAGGATTAAATAAATGAGCGAACGGCATCAGCACAGGGATAATACGGCAACCTTAGCCGCCGATGCCGGCATGAAGGTCGAAGATGTCACAGTGACTTACCGCAATGGCCACACCGCCTTGCGTGATGCCAGCTTTGCAATTCCTACCGGTACTATCGCGGCCTTAGTGGGGGTAAATGGCTCAGGTAAATCAACCCTGTTTAAAGCCATTATGGGCTTTGTACGCTTGGCCAAAGGTAACATTAGCGTATTGGGCATGAGCGTGGATGAGGCACTGCGCAAAAACTTAGTGGCCTATGTACCTCAAGCCGAAGAAGTAGACTGGAACTTCCCCGTATTGGTAGAAGATGTGGTGATGATGGGCCGTTATGGCCACATGGGCTGGCTGCGCCGACCCAAGGCCGTTGATCACGAGGCGGTCACTCAGGCATTGGATCGCGTCAATATGACGGAATTTCGTAAACGCCAAATTGGCGAGTTATCGGGTGGGCAAAAAAAGCGGGTGTTTTTGGCTCGGGCCTTGGCACAAAATGGCCAAATAATTCTGCTGGATGAGCCCTTTACCGGTGTGGATGTAAAAACCGAAGATCAAATTATCGCTTTATTGCGCGAACTGCGTGCCGAAGGGCGCGTAATGTTAGTGTCCACTCACAACCTAGGCTCGGTGCCGGAATTTTGTGACCGCACCATTTTAATTAAAGGCACTGTGCTAGCCCACGGCACCACTCAAGACACCTTTACTCAAGACAACCTAGAGTTGGCCTTTGGCGGCGTACTGCGCCACTTTGTGCTTAATGAACATAAGCACGGTCGCCCCCATGCCATTGGTATTATCAGTGACGACGAACGACCACTCATCATTAAAGCCGGCCAAGTACATAACCGCGAAGCACAAACTAAGTGGGAGGGCGAAAACGATGACCATTCTGCTTGAGCCTTTTACTTATCAATACATGGTAAATGCCATGTGGGTGTCGGCATTAGTGGGTGGCGTGTGTGCTTTTTTATCCTGTTACTTAATGCTAAAAGGCTGGTCATTAATTGGCGATGCCCTGTCGCACTCTATTGTGCCAGGGGTAGCAGGTGCTTACATGCTGGGCTTACCTTTTTCATTAGGGGCCTTTTTTGCTGGCGGATTAGCCGCCGGCACCATGCTGTTTTTAAATCAGCGTAGCAAGCTAAAAGAAGATGTCATTATTGGGCTGATCTTTTCCAGTTTTTTTGCCCTTGGCTTGTTTATGGTGTCGCTTAAGCCCACAGCCGTAAACATTAAAACCATTGTGCTGGGCAATATTCTGGCCATAGATCCGATGGATATTGTGCAGTTGGTGATCATTAGCCTAGTGTCATTACTGATTTTATTAGTGAAATGGAAAGATATTTTGGTGGTGTTTTTTGATGAAAGCCATGCCCGCTCTATTGGTATTAGCCCCACTAAAATAAAACTGCTGTTTTTTACGCTATTGGCCGCCTCTACGGTTGCCGCGCTACAAACCGTGGGCGCTTTTTTGGTGATTTGTTTGGTGGTTACTCCAGGGGCGACCGCTTATCTATTAACCGACCGTTTTCCTAAGTTGCTTGTTATTTCTATCACTATTGGTGCCGTTACCAGCTTTATTGGCGCTTATGCCAGCTACTTTTTAGATGGCGCCACAGGCGGCATTATAGTGGTGCTACAAACATTGCTGTTTTTATTGGCCTTTTTCTTGGCGCCTAAGCACGGTTACTTTGCTGCTCGCAAAAAAGCCGCGCAAGCGCTGGAGGTGGCGTCATGATAGATACTTTACTGGCTCCCTTTCAGTTTAGCTTTATGGTGAATGCGCTGATTATCTCGGTGCTTATTGCCGTGCCTACCGCTCTGCTCTCTTGTTTTTTAGTGCTCAAGGGATGGGCCTTAATGGGCGATGCTATGAGCCATGCGGTATTTCCTGGGGTGGTAATTGCTTATATTGTGGGAGCCCCCTTTACGATTGGGGCTTTTATTGCCGGTATGATCTGCGCGCTTTCAATCGGCTTTTTAAAAAATAATAGTCGCATTAAACAAGATACCGTGATGGGTATTGTGTTTTCTGGCATGTTTGGTTTAGGGCTATTGCTGTATGTAAAAATACATTCTGATGTGCACCTCGACCATATTTTATTTGGTGACATGCTGGGTGTTGGCTGGGCAGATATTATTGAAACCGGCGTGATTGCGCTTATCACAGTGCTGGTGCTGGGCGGAAAATGGCGAGATTTTTTACTGCATGCCTTTGATGCGGCTCACGCTCAGGCTATTGGCCTGCGCGTAAATCTGCTGCACTACACCTTGCTATGCTTAATTGCCTTAACCATAGTGGCAGCCTTAAAGTCGGTAGGCTTAATATTAGCCATTTCACTACTGATTGCGCCCGGTGCTATCGCGTTTTTGCTGACCAATAAATTTAGCACTATGTTGCTATTATCTGTGGTGATCGCGGTAGTAGGCGCCTTTTTGGGCGTATATGCTTCATTTTATCTCGACAGCGCCCCAGCTCCCACCATAGTGCTACTGCTCACGCTGTTCTTTATCGCCGCCTTTATCCACGCCACCCGCAAGCAAGCGAGAGAGACAAGTGAAGTGTGATTAGGGATTAGGGATTAGGGATTAGGGATTAGGGATTAGGGATTAGGGATTAGGGAATCAAAACACTTAAAGCTATTTTTGCCACGAAACCCACAGAAGAATAGAGATAAAACCTGATAAATATTGTTATTAGTAATGACCTGAACCTTAAAGTGTTTGGTCATTGGTCAGTCTTATATCAGCTTAGCTGTTCCGTGCTATTCAGTGTATTCCGTGGCAAAGAAGTCTTTCATCTTGGTGCTCTCGGTGATTAAGCCAGTTCGGCTAACGCCTTACGCAGTGGGTTAAAATATTGTGCAAAACGCAGTGCTACATAACTCACAACCAAGGTAGCAATCACTAGCTCACCTTCGGCCATCCAGCGCAGCTGATTAACAGTTGCAGTATCTAAACCCAGCGCTTCTGCCAAGGTTGCCACTTTAAACAAAGCCGTGGCGCCAATGACTAACGGAAAAGTAAAAGCGGCGTAGCCTGGGCTAAAGGGTAAACGTAATAACTTAATAAAAGCCAAGTAAATTAGAGCCGTCATTAATACTGCTATGCCCAATAATATGGCCACTAATACCGGTGCCGGCTCGGTAGTAACGGTTAAATAACCCGCTAAAGACAAACTGGCAGGCGCAGCCATAATGGCAATGGTCGGCTTAGCGGCGTCTGGCACCTCGGCACAAAATATCAGGCGATACAGCATCATGGGCAACATAACAGCATAACAAGCAATACCAAACCACAATAAAACTTGGGCAAGCGGATCGAAGCTGCCAGGGCTTGCTACATCGGCCACTATGATCCCAATGGGGGGTACAAACCAGCTAGGCACCATGTGGTGTAGTTTAAAGTCTTTAAGGCGGTGCCAAATAAAGGTCACCAAAAACACCAAATGCAATGCAACGGCACATAACCACAAGCCAGCACCCACATGCCCCCCTACTGCGTTAGACACCACCATGGTCGCCATGGCAAACGTAGGCACCACACTGCCCACCACAGGATGAGCTAAATCTTGCGCCAGCAAGTGTGGATGTAATACAAATTTGCCGGTTAAGATTAATAATAAGGCGGCCGCTATTATGGCGCCTAGGGTTTGAGCGCCACCAGAAAACAAGCCGACATTCTCCCAAGCCCAGCCTAGGCTTGCGATACCTAAAGCCAGCCCCGCCATGGGCGTAGGTACATTAGCAAAGCGGTTGCGAGTCGTATTTAGCATTATGTGTCTCCTTGGTAACTGGCACTTATCATAAAAAAACTTTACCATTCAAGATATCTAAATGATTTAAACAGGGCGTTTAACTTTACTAAATGATAAGTCTTAAACAGCTGCAAGCCTTTGCCAGCATTGCTCACCATGGCAACTTAGGCGTGGCCGCCGAGGAGCTCTTTTTGAGTAAAGGGGCTGTCTCTCAGGCACTGGCCGAGTTAGAGCGTCAATTAGGTCATCCGGTGTTTGATCGTGTGCACCCACGCTTAAAGCTCAACGAGCAAGGCCGGCAACTACAGCCGTTAGCCGAAGAAGTGTTAAGTCGCATCACAGATATTGAGCATTTATTTGATGAACAAGGTGCGCCCAGTGGCTCGTTACGGTTAGGTGCTAGCCAGACCATTGGTAATTACCTGCTGCCTAAATTATTGGCACGGCAACCTGAGTTACAAGCCAAGGTGCAAATCACCAATACCCATAACTTATGTGCCATGCTGCTGCGCTTTGAGCTGGATATTGCGCTTATCGAGGGAGAGAACTTTCATCCCGATTTAGTCACTCAACACTGGTTAACGGATGAGATGCTCATTATTGCCCATCCAACCCATCCCTTAGCCGGTCAGCAAGCACTGAGCTTGCCACAGCTTCAGCAGCATAATTGGGTGGTGCGCGAGCCCCTTTCTGGCAACCGTGAACAGTTTGAGCGAGACATAGCGCCCCATATTGGTGACTTAGGTCAGCTGCTTGAGTTGAATACCCTAGAGTCGGTTATACAGGCAGTAGAGCAAGGGCTAGGGCTGGCATTGGTGTCAAAAAGAGCCGTCAGTGATCGGCTAACCTATCATCGACTGGTATCGTTAAATGTAAACGCTCACTTATCCCGAACCCTTAAGCTGGTATGGCATAAACAAAAATATCACTCAGCCCTACTACGCCGCTTTATCACCCTTTGCCAACAACATGAGGAAAACAAAGCTTTCAGCCGTCAGCTATAAGCTTTCAGCAAAAAAAAGCCCCTAACCTAAAGGCTCGGGGCTTCTTGATACTGACAGCTAACGCATAGCGTAGCGTTACATTAGGCTTTGTTTTCCTCTGCCCGACAGGCAGCGGCGGTAAACAATACATCGGTCGAGCTGTTAAGGCCCGTTTCTGCCGAGTCTTGCAATACACCGATAATAAAGCCTACCGCAACTACCTGCATCGCCACTTCATTAGAAATACCAAACAAGCTACACGCCAGTGGGATCAAGAGTAAAGAGCCACCGGCCACCCCAGACGCACCACAAGCAGACACAGAGGCAATCAGGCTCAACAATAATGCGGTGCCAAGATCCACGTCTATCCCTAGGGTATGTACCGCCGCCAAGGTCAGTACGGTAATGGTAATGGCCGCGCCGCCCATGTTAATGGTAGCGCCAAGTGGAATAGACACAGAGTAGGTGTCTTCATGCAAGTCTAGGCGTTTACATAAGTCCATGTTCACCGGAATATTAGCCGCCGAGCTGCGGGTAAAAAAGGCAGTAACACCACTTTCGCGCAGGCACTTAAACACCAGCGGATAAGGGTTGCGACGAATTTTAAAAAACACAATCAGCGGATTCATCACCAAGGCAATAATCAGCATAGAGCCAATCAGCACTGCTAATAGACGCGCATAGCCCCATAGGGCATCAAAACCGGTAGCGGCAATGGTGCTGGCCACCAAGCCAAAAATACCCAGCGGTGCTAAACGGATCACCAAGCGCACTATGCTAGAGACGCCGTTAGAAATATCCCGAAACACATGCTTGCTCGATTCAGACCCTTGGCGCAACACCATACCTAGGCCGATAGCCCAGGCCAAAATACCGATAAAGTTACCCGTCAGTAGCGCATTAACGGGGTTGTCTACTACCTGAAATAACAAGGTATGCAAGACTTCCGCTATTCCCTCTGGCGGCGTAGCTTCAGCCGCATCTAGCGCCAACACCAAGGTCGTTGGAAAGATAAAGCTCATCAGTACCGCAGTCAGTGCGGCAATAAAGGTGCCCACTAAATACAAGGCCAAAATGGGCTTAATGTTAGTTTGGCTACCCTGTTTATGGTTGGCGATAGAAGACAGCACTAACACAAATACCAAAATGGGCGCCACGGCTTTTAAGGCACTCACAAACAAGTCACCTAATAAGCCAACAGACTGAGCGGCTTCAGGAGCAACAACGGCCAGTAGCGTACCGGCAACAATGCCAATCAAAATTTGCGTTACTAGACTCACACGCTGAGTTAAGCGCAATAGCAAAGGTTGGGGGTGGTTCATAATCATCCTCTGATGGCTGAAAATCCATCTCATATACCAATATTATTGCAACTTTATAGCAGAACACGCTATAAAAAAACTAAAAGCACAGCATTTTGCAACCAGCCGCACATCTCGATGCTTTGTTATACTGTTGTCGCATAAAAAAAGCACCGCCTAGCGGTGCTTTTTTATCCATCATCACTAATCCATCATAACCAATAACGATTACAGCTGTTTAGTGCAAAAATAAAAATCGACACAATCGTATTCATCAGACTCCATACGATCATTAGCAGCTTTGGCGGTTGCAGCAGGTGGCACTATTACCTTGTCGCCTGGCTGCCAACCTTCTGGTGTGGCCACGCCATGTTCATCGCTAGTTTGCAAAGCATCTAGCAAGCGTAAAAACTCAGAAATAGAACGACCATTACTCATGGGGTAATAAACCATGGCGCGTAAGATGCCGTTGGGATCAATCAGGAAAGTCGCGCGCACTGCCGATGTATCTGCCGCACCTGGGTGGATCATGCCGTATGCACGGGCAACATCCATTTTTAAATCGGCAATGATAGGGAACGGCACTTCAACGCCAAACTTGTCTTTGATATTACGCATCCAAGCAATGTGGGAGTGATGGCTATCAATAGACAGTCCCAGTAATTCGCAGTTGCGCTTATTAAACTCAGGGGCCATTTTGGCAAAGGCAATAAACTCAGTGGTACACACTGGGGTAAAGTCTGCAGGGTGCGAAAATAACACCAGCCACTTTCCCTGATAGTCATCTAATTGCTTCATACCATCTGTGGTGAGCACATTAAACTCTGGAGCGCGTTCATTTAAACGTGGTAAACCTACAATAGCAGTCTCAGTATGTTCCATGGTGTTACTCCTGACGGTTAGAGAGGTGTGCAAACAACCTCAATTAAGTTAAACCTAATGTAGCACCTGTTAATTTATTTATAAACACATCTTTAACTATCACACTGATAGTTTAAAACTATTAATAATGCATCACCAAGGTATTGAGCTGCTAACAAAAGAGCCTAATACCTATCGTATTAAATAAGTAGTCAGTTTGTGCTGCCTGTAAAAGCCGAACAAAGGGGCCACTACACCGACACGCTGCAAGCACATCCCTGTGTCGCTCAAACACATGACTTCCCTGTCATGTGATGGTCGGTGGAGTCGCTCCCTTTATCCGACTCTCGATTGTAGAGCCGCCTGTGATTAGGGCTAGCTGACAG